>NZ_JAOCLC010000028.1:0-61164 GCF_029845105.1 Stenotrophomonas sp. GD03654
CGACACCGCCCCGCCAAACCACGGATAGTCCGCTGTTGCTTCTGCCTTTGCCCTTGCTTGAAGGCCTCTGCGGGTGCCGGGCGCCGCCCGGCCGACTTCCGCCACTTGCGGTGGCGGCGACGGCCCACTAGCCTTCGGCCGTCGTTCACCACCCAAGGACCGCCCGTGAAACACCGTCATCTCCTGCTGGCCTCGGCAATCGCCGTCGCCACGCTGGCCCTGGCCGCCTGCAAGAAGGAAGCTGCGCCAGGCACCGATACCGCCAGCAGCAGCGCCCCGGCCGGCGAAACCGCCGACCAGTTCGTGGCCCGCATCAATGCCGAATTCAAGGCCGCCTACCCGGAGATGACGTCAGCGCAGTGGCTGTCCTCCACCTACATCAACAGTGATTCCGAACGTATCGCAGCCAAAGCCAACGAACGCTCGTTGACCCAGCTCAACAGCTGGATCGAACAGGCCGCCAAGTTCGACGGCAAGCCGATGAGCGAGGACAGCAAGCGCGCGATCCACCTGCTGAAGCTGATGTCATCGATGCCGGCACCGCGCGACCCGGCCAAGCTGGCCGAGCTGACCCAGATCGCCACCCGCATGGAAGGCAGCTACGGCGCCGGCAAGTACTGCACCGACGCCAATGATCCCAACTCCTGCCGCCAGCTGGGCGAGCTGGAACAGGTACTGGCGCGCAGCCGCGATTACGACAAGCAGCTCGATGCCTGGCAGGGCTGGCACAGCACCACCAAGAGCATGCGCGGCGACTACCAGAAGTTCGTCGGCCTGGTGAACGAAGGCGCCAAGGGCATGGGCTTCACCGATGCCGGCCAGATGTGGCGCAGCGGCTACGACATGCCGCCGGAGCAGATCGGCCCGGAAACCGACCGCCTGTGGGAACAGGTCAAGCCGATGTACGAGCAGCTGCACTGTTACGCACGCGGCAAGCTGGACAAGACCTACGGCAAGGACAAGGCCGAAGTGGGCAACGGCCTGATCGCCGCGCACCTGCTGGGCAACATGTGGCAGCAGGACTGGTCGAATCTGTGGGACCAGCTGGAACCGTATCCGGGCGCCGGCAGCCTGGACATCACCGCGGCGCTGGAAAAGCAGTACCAGACCAACCTGAGCGCGGCGCTGGCCAAGGCCGGCAAGGACGCCAACGTCGCCGCCCAGTACAAGGCGCAGCGCGAGGCCGAACTGCGTACCGCCAGGCAGATGACCGAACGCGCGCAGGACTTCTACATGTCGCTGGGCATGCCGTCGCTGCCGCAGTCGTATTGGGAAAAAACCCAGTTCATCAAGCCTGACGACCGCGACGTGGTCTGCCACGCCAGCGCCTGGGACATGAACATGGAAGGCGACGTGCGCACCAAGATGTGCATCAAGCCGAACGAAGAAAACTTCACCACCATCTACCACGAGCTGGGCCACATCTATTACGACCTGGCCTACAACCCGCTGCCGCCGCTGTTCCAGGGGGGTGCCAACGATGGCTTCCATGAAGCGATCGGCGACACCATCGTGCTGGCGATGACGCCCAAGTACCTCAGCTCGATCGGCCTGGTCGATGCGCCGACCGAAAGCCGCGAAGCAGTCATCAACAACCAGATGCGCATGGCGCTGTCGGGCGTGTCGTTCCTGCCGTTCGGGCTGATGATCGACCGCTGGCGCTGGGGCGTGTTCGATGGCTCGATCACCGCCGACAACTACAACAAGGCGTGGTGGGACCTGAAGGCCAAGTACCAGGGCGTAGCCCCGGCCAGCACCCGTGGTGAAGAGTTCTTCGATCCGGGCGCGAAGTACCACGTGCCGGGCAACACCCCGTACACCCGCTACTTCCTGGCGCGCATCCTGCAGTTCCAGTTCTACAAGGGCCTGTGCGATGCCTCCGGCTACAAGGGCCCGCTGCATGAGTGCACCTTCTACGGCAACAAGGAAGCCGGCCAGAAGTACTGGGCGATGCTGAGCAAGGGTGCCAGCCAGCCGTGGCAGGCCACGCTGAAGGAGCTGACCGGCACCGACAAGCTCGATGCCGGCCCGATGATCGAGTACTTCACGCCGGTCAACGAGTGGCTGAAGCAGCAGAACGAAGGCCAGATGTGCGGCTGGCAGGCCAACGCGGCCCCGGCGGCGAAATGAGAAAAGGGGCGGGTCCGCGAGGATCCGCCCCTTCTCCTTGTTGTAGAGCCGAGCCATGCTCGGCTGCATTTCCACCGTGCTGCGTACGGCAAGCCGAGCATGGCTCGGCTCTACATATTGGGCGCGATCAGCTGTTCTTCTTCGCCGCCATCGCCGAGGCCAGCTCGGCCTTGAACTCCTCGAAGGTCTGGCCCTTCTCCTTTGCTTCGGCCTGTGCGGCATCACGCAGTGCATCGGAGTACATCAGGCGCACCGGCGTGCCCTTGCGTTCGTGCAGCTCACCGGCCTGCATGATCAGCGCCAGCACCTGCGCAGCGCTCTCGCTGTGGCCCGCGATGCGGCCGTCCATGCCCAGCACCCATTCGCCGTCGCGGCGCACGACACCAGCCAGCAGGGTGCGCTGCGCGTCGCGCAGTTCGGCATGCGGTTCCACCGGCGAAGCCTGCGCAGCGGCCTTGTTGGCGGCCTGCTTTTCCTGGCGACGGCGCTGGTCGCGGCGGGTCTTGGAGCTGGTGGACATGGTGCGGTACCGCTGCGAAGGGGGGCGCAAGGATAGCGCACCCCGCCCGCAGCGCTGCTTCACGCGTGCTCGATCCAGTCCGGTCAGTCCAGCACCTTGCCCTGCCGCCAGTAGCCCATGAAGGTGATCGCGCGGCGGTCCAGCCCGCAATCGCGCACCAGGTGGCGGCGGATCGCCATCACCGCCCCCGCTTCGCCCGCCACCCAGGCATACAGCGGCCCGGCCACGCGGGTATCGGCCTGTTCCCAGAGGATCTGCGTATCGACGTCGATCTCCTCCAGCGCATCGCCGGCAGCCACGCCCGAGGCCGCTGCCAACCGCGCCTGGGCTGCCTGCAGCAACCGCTGCCCGTGGGCGGCCTGCCCGCGCGGCAGCCAGACCAGCTCGGCGCTGGAGGGCGCCTTCAGGTGCACCGCATCACCGGCCTGCGCCACCTCCAGCAGCGCCAGCGTGCGCGGTGGGTCGACCATGGCTGACAGTTCCTCAAGGATGCCGGCCACCGCAGGCAACGCGGTTTCATCGGCCACCAGCAGCACCTGGCCGACACCGGCCGGTGGCTTCCACTCCCAGCCCTCGCTGCTCCCGGAACAATCGGCGTCAGGCGCCAGCAGCACGACGCGGTCGCCCGGCCGCGCGTGGATGGCCCAGCGCGAGGCCGGCCCGGTCTCGCCATGCAGCACGAAATCGACGTCGACCTCGCCCTGCTCGGCCCGCAACTGGCGGATGGTGTAGGTACGCATCGGCGGGCGCTGGTCGTCCGGCAGGGCCCGGTAGCGTGGGTACCAGTCGTCACCGCTGGGGACCTGCGGCACCTCCTGGCCGGGCAAGGGGAAGAACACCTTGATGCGCTGGTCCGGGCCTTCAGTCTTCATCCGCGCCACGTCGGCACCGGTGAACACCATGCGGTCCAGGGAAGGGGAAAGAACGCGGCGCTCCTTCAGCGCCACCTCGAACAGGCGGTAGGTCTGCTGCGCAGCCATGGGGAAACCTCATGCAACGGCATCGGATTGGCTGGCTGTCGTGCATCCACGCACCGGCTGGCTGGAGTGCCCAGCCTAGTCCGGTCGTTCCTCGTCGCAAGCGTTGCGGGCATTGCGGCCGGCTCTACCCCTGCGCGCTGCTCAATGGCCCGTGCAGGCCGCCTGCGCCGCGCGTTCACGCTGGTGTTCCCAGTACCAGAACACGAAGCCGGCGCCGAAGAACGCAGCCTGGCCCAGCGCCAGGTGCAGCGGGCTCGCGCTCAGCAGCGGCGACACCACGCCGGCCACCACCGTGCTGATCATCAGCTGCACGAAGGCCTGCAGCGACGAGGCCAGGCCGCGCTGGTGCGGGTACATGTCCAGCACCGCCAGCGCCAGGATCGGGAAGATCAGTGCCATGCCCATGCCGCCCAGGAAGATCGGCAGCACCGCCCACGGCAGCACGAACTGCGGCGACAGCGCCACATAGCCGACATTCAGCAGCACCGACAGCGCACACAGGCCGAAACCGATGGCGACCTGCCGCGTCGGCGTGGTGTGGCCGGCCATGCGCCCGGACAGGAACGAGCCGGTGGTCATGCCGCCGATGGTGGGAATGAACAGCCAGGCGAAGCCGCCCTCGCCCAGATGCAGGTGCTGCATCACGAACACCGGCGCCGAGGAGATGTACAGGAAGATTCCACCGAAGCCGATGCTGCCGGCCAGCGCCAGACGCAGGAAACGCGGGTTGAAGCCGATGCGCACGTAATCACGCATCAACGTGCGCGGCGACAACGGCACGCGTGCTTCGACCGGATGGGTCTCCGGCAGATAGCGCGCGGTGGCTGCGAGCAGGACCAGCGCGAACACCACCAGGAACCAGAAAATCAGCGGCCAGCCGGCGCCGCTGAGCAGGATCCAGCCACCGATGATCGGTGCGATGGCCGGGGCGATGCCGAACAGCATCGACACTTGGCTCATCAGGCGCTGCGCGTCGTGACCGTGGTAGAGATCGCGGATCACCGCGCGGCCGACGATCATGCCGACACCCGCCGACAGGCCCTGCACCGCACGGAACGCCAGCAGCGTGGTCAGGTCGGTGGACAGCGCGCAGCCGACCGAGGCGCCGACGAACACCACCAGGCCGCCGAGGATCACCCGCTTGCGGCCCCAGGCATCGGACAGCGGACCGTGCGCCAGACTCATCAGGCCGTAGAACAGCAGGTACACGCTGATGGTCTGCTGCACCGCCACCTCGTCCACCGCCAGGCGCTGGGCCAGCTGCGGGAACGCCGGGAAGATGGTGTCGATCGAGAACGGACCGAACATGGCCAGGCCAGCGAGCAGCAGGGCCATGCGGCGGGTGGAAGGAGCAACAGCGGCGGTCATGGGGAAGGCGTCCGGCAGGGCCATGCGCGGCACGCACGGCGGGCGCCGGTCCCCTTCTGCAGGGACGGCGCCAGATGAATTCGGGTATCCGCCCATGATAGGTGGGGATTGCGCGCGATGCCATGCAGCACTGCACAAAACGCACGGCCGGGCCACCGTCCATTCAGGCGCGGCGGCCATGGCTGGAGGCGGCCGGCGGGCCCGCAACGGGCTATAATCAGCAGGCAACACGGTGGGAGAAGCGGAACACCGCTGCCGAAGGCGCAACGCCCGTAATCGCTCAGGCCCGATACCACCCGTAACAGAACTCTGGAGAGACCGGTTCGATCCGGCGCCGAAGGGGCACGAAGCTGCGGTCCGCCGCACTTTTAAACTCTCAGGCAAAAGGACAGAGGGGCGCCCCGCAGACCGCCGACCGGCGGCTTGTGCCCGTGCGTGTGCCCTTTCCTGACGGATCCTTCGCCATGTCCCAGAACACCCCTTCCCTGCGTGAGCTCGAGCACCACAACGCGTTCGTCGAGCGCCACATCGGCCCCAACGACGCCGAGATCGCGCAGATGCTCGATGTCGTCGGCCACGCGTCGCTGGATGGCATGACCGATGCCATCGTACCGGCCAAGATCAAGTCGCCGGCGCCGCTGGCGCTGCCGGAGTCTATGACCGAAGTACAGGCGCTGGCGAAGATCCGTGCAATCGCCGACAAGAACACCGTGCTGCGCAGTTTCATCGGCCAGGGCTACTACGGCACCCACACGCCGAACGTGATCCTGCGCAACATCCTGGAAAACCCGGCCTGGTACACCGCCTACACGCCGTACCAGGCGGAAATCTCGCAGGGCCGCATGGAAGCGCTGATCAACTTCCAGACCCTGTGCGCCGACCTGACCGGCATGGAAATCGCCAACGCCTCGCTGCTGGACGAAGCCACTGCCGCCGCTGAAGCGATGACCCTGGCCAAGCGTTCGGCCAAGTCGAAATCGGACACCTTCTTCGTGCACGACGCCGTGCACCCGCAGACCCTGGAGCTGCTGCGCACGCGCGCCGAGCCCATGGGCATCGTGCTGCGCGTCGGCACCCCGGCTGAAGCACTGGAAGCGGAAGCCTTCGGCCTGCTGCTGCAGTACCCGGATACCTTTGGCCAGGTGGGCGACTACAGGGCACTGGTCGATGCCGTGCACGCACGTGGCGGCCTGGTGGCCGTGGCCACCGACCTGCTGGCACTGACCCTGCTGGCCGCCCCAGGCGAATGGGGCGCGGACATCGTGGTCGGCAACAGCCAGCGTTTCGGCGTGCCGTTCGGCTTCGGCGGCCCGCACGCGGCCTTCATGGCCTGCCGTGACGCCTACAAGCGCTCGATGCCGGGCCGCCTGATCGGCGTCTCGATCGACGCCCAGGGCAACCCGGCCTACCGCCTCACCCTGCAGACCCGCGAGCAGCACATCCGCCGCGAGAAGGCCACCTCCAACATCTGTACCGCGCAGGTACTGCTGGCCGTGATGGCCTCGATGTACGCCGTGTACCACGGCCCGGAAGGCCTGACCCGCATCGCCCGCCGCACCCACCGCCTGGCCTCGATCCTGGCCGCCGCGCTGCGCAACGCCGGCGTGCAGGTCGGTGGCGACTTCTTCGACACCCTGCACGTCACCGGCGTGCATGCCGATGAAATCCATGCCAAGGCGCGCGCCGCCGGTTACAACCTGCGCGCGATCGACAGCGACTCGGTCGGCATCAGCCTGGACGAGACCGCCACCCGCGCCGACGTGGTCGCGCTGGCTGCCGTGTTCGGCGCGCAGGCCGACGTCGACGCGCTGGATGCAAGCACCGCCGACGCGCTGCCGGCCGGCCTGCTGCGCCAGTCCGCGTTCCTCACCCACCCCGTGTTCAACACCCACCACAGCGAGCACGAGCTGCTGCGCTACCTGCGCTCGCTGGCCGACAAGGACCTGGCGATGGACCGCACGATGATCCCGCTGGGCTCGTGCACCATGAAGCTCAACGCCACCGCCGAGATGATCCCGGTGACCTGGCCGGAGTTCTCGCAGATCCACCCGCTGGTGCCAGCCGACCAGGCGCTGGGCTACAAGGAACTGATCGACACGCTGGAAGCGATGCTGGTCGAATGCACCGGCTACGACGCGGTCAGCCTGCAGCCGAACTCCGGCGCGCAGGGCGAGTACGCCGGCCTGCTGGCGATCCGTGCCTACCATCGTTCGCGCGGCGAAGATCATCGCGACATCTGCCTGATCCCGGACTCGGCGCACGGCACCAACCCGGCCTCGGCACAGATGTGCGGCATGAGGGTGGTGGTGACCAAGACCGATGCCAACGGCAACGTCGACGTCGAGGACATCCGCCTCAACGCCGAGAAGTACAGCGATCGCCTGGCCGCGATCATGATGACCTACCCGTCCACGCACGGCGTGTTCGAGGAAGAGGTGGTCGAGATCTGCGAGATCATCCACAAGCACGGTGGCCAGGTGTACACCGACGGCGCCAACATGAACGCCCTGGTCGGCGTGGCCAAGCCGGGCAAGTGGGGTTCGGACGTTTCGCACCTGAACCTGCACAAGACCTTCTGCATCCCGCACGGCGGTGGCGGCCCGGGCGTCGGTCCGTGCGCGGTCAAGGAGCACCTGGCGCCGTTCCTGCCGGGCAAGCTGGGGGACAACGGCCCGGTCGGCATGGTCAGCGCGGCCAGCTTCGGCAGCGCCTCGATCCTGCCGATCAGCTGGATGTACATCGCGATGATGGGCCGCGACGGCCTGCGCAAGGCCACCCAGGTCGCGCAGCTCAACGCCAACTACATCGCCAAGCGCCTGGCCCCGCACTTCAAGACCCTGTACACCGGCCGCAACGGTCTGGTGGCGCACGAGTGCATCCTCGACGTGCGCCCGCTGGAGAAGACCAGCGGCATCGGCGCCGAGGACGTGGCCAAGCGCCTGATCGACTTCGGCTTCCATGCCCCGACCCTGAGCTTCCCGGTGGCCGGCACGCTGATGGTCGAACCGACCGAGAGCGAATCGCTGCACGAGCTGGATCGCTTCATCGACGCGATGATCCAGATCCGCGAGGAGATCACCGCGATCGAAGACGGGCGCCTGGACCGCGAGGACAACCCGCTGAAGAACGCGCCGCATACCGCCACTGCGGTGACCGCCAGCGAGTGGACCCACGCCTACCCGCGTGAACTGGCCGCCTTCCCGCTGGCCAGCCTGAAGCAGAGCAAGTACTGGCCGCCGGTGGCGCGTGTCGACAACGTGTACGGCGACAAGAACGTGATGTGCGCCTGCATCCCGGTCGATGCCTACAAGGATGATGAAGTCGAGGCTTGATTCCTCGCTGCATCGGTAAAGAGAACGGCCCGCGCAAGCGGGCCGTTTTCATGAGGGTGTGCGGACCAAGGCCACACCCACAACAATCCGGTCACGGGTCCGGCATCTGCCCCAGGCTCAACTGCCACGACACCCCGAAGCGATCCTGCACCCAGCCGTAGCGGTTGCTGAAGTCGTAGTCGCCCACCGGCATCAGCCAGTGGCCGCCCTCGCCCAGCACACGCGCGGCACGCTCGAACTGTTCGGCGCCGGAACACTCCACGAACAGCGAGATCGACGGGCTGAAGGTGAAGTCGTGCACGTCCAGGCTGTCGAAGCACAGGTAGTGGGTGCCACCCAGCAGGAAGATGGCCTGGCGGACCTGCCCGGGCACGCCGGCACCGGCGCCATCCGGATGGCGCTGCATTGCCAGCAGGCGGAAATCGGCGAAGGCCTCGGCGTACAGGGCCAGCGCGGCTTCGGCCTGGCCGGTGAACATCAGGAAAGGGCGACTGCGCAGCATGCGGTACTCCTGGTCGACGGGCCGATGACGGCCTGCCTGCACAGTGCCACGCGGAGTGTGTGCCTGTTGTAGAGCCGAGCCCATGCTCGGCTGGCGACCGCGCAAACAGCAGCCGACCGTAGGGTCGGCTCTACAGAATTACGCCTCGCGCATGCGCCTTGCGATGGCGCTGCTGGCGGCGATAGTGGCCGTCAGCGCCACCATCGACAGGAACTGCAGGCGGGTGTGCGACTCGCTCAGCAGCAGGCCGAAGATCAGCGCCAGGATGCCCAGCGCGCAGCAGGTCAGCCACGGGAAGCCCGCCATGCGGAACGGCAGGCGGGTGCCCAGGCGATCCGCGCGGCGGCGCAGTACCAGCTGCGAGACCAGCGACAGCGTCCACACCAGCAGGCAGGTGGAACCGACGATGTTCAGCAGCACCGGCAGCACCCGGTCCGGGAACAGCAGTTCCATCACGGTGGCAGCGAAACCGAACAGGACGCTGGCCAGCACGGCGATCACCGGTACCTGGCGCGGATCGGTCCAGCCCAGCACGGCCGGGGCTTCACGTCGCTGCGCCAGCGAATACATCATGCGTGAGGCGCCGTAGAGGTTGGCATTGAGCGCCGACAGCAGCGCGATTACCGCGATCAGGGTGATGGCGGTGCCGGCGCCCGGAATGCGCGCGATGTCCAGCACGGCGGCGAATGGCGACTTCAGCGCTTCGCTGGTCCACGGCACCACGGCGATGATCACGCTCAGCGAGCCGATGTAGAACACCAGGATACGCCACGCCACGGTGCGGATGGCACGGGCGATGCTGCGTTCCGGGTCTTCGGTCTCCGCCGCCGCAACGGCCACGATCTCGGTGCCACCGAAGGCAAAAACGACAACCAGCAGCGCAGCGCCAATACCCGCCAGGCCCTTCGGGGCGAAGCCACCATGCTCGGTGAAGTTGCTCAGCCCCGGCGAGGTCACCTGCGGGAGCCAACCCATCAGCAGCGCCACACCGATGGCGATGAACGCCAGGATCGCCGCCACTTTAAGGATGGCGAACCAGAATTCGAACTCGCCGAAGTTCTTCACCCCAAGCAGGTTGATCGCGGTGAAGAACAGCATGAAGGCCAACGCTGCCATCGGCACCGGCACCGCAGGCCAGACCGTGGCCAACAGCCCGGCCGCGCCTACCGCTTCGGCGGCGATCACGATCACCAGCTGCACCCACCACAGCCAGCCTACGGTGGCACCGGCGGTGGCGCCCATGGCGTCGGCCGCATACACCGAGAACGCGCCGCTGGTCGGTTTGGCCGCCGCCATCTCGCCCAGTGCGTTCATCACGATGATCACCAGCGCACCGGCCACCAGGTACGACACCAGCACCGCCGGACCGGCCGCCTGCACACCCACGCCCGAGCCGAGGAACAGGCCGGCGCCGATGGCGCTGCCCAGGCCCATCATGATCAGCTGGCGGGGCTTGAGCGAATGTCCGAGGCGGGACGGCGAAGCAGTCGGAATCGAGTTGGGCATCGGCAGGGCTGGCGGCGGGCTACAGGGGCGACACCTTACCCTGTCCCATGCCCGCGGGGATAGGCACAGCGCAGCAGGCGGCTCAGGCCAGCGCCGGCTCGCCGACGTTGCCACCGATACGGGCACGATAGGCACGCGGCGAGAAACCGGTTTCAGCCTTGAACTTGCGGGTGAAGGCGCTCTGGTCGCTGAAACCGCAGGCCTGGCCGATGCAGGCGATGCTGTCGTCGCCATGCAGCAGGTGCATGGCCATCTGGATCCGCAGCCGGGTCAGCACCTGCTGCGGGGTCATCTGGAACACCTTGCGGAAACTGCGCTCCAGCTTGGACAGCGAGAAGCCGGTGATGTCCAGCAGGGTCTGCATGCGCACGTTCTCGGCGTAGTGCGCATTGAGGTGGGCCAGGGCCAGCCGCAACTGCTCGTACTGGGTGCCCAGGCTGTCCTTCTGGCCAAGGTCGCGGGAAATGCCGATCAGCCCCTCGATGGCCCCATCGACCACCAGTGGGCGCTTGCAGGTCAGGCACCAGCCCGGTTCGCGGTTGGCGAACAGGTGCAGCTCCATCAGGTTCTCGATCACCTCACCGGACAGCACGCGGGCGTCCTGATCGACGTAGTCGGCGCTCAGCCCGGTCGGGTAGATCTCCGCCGCGGTACGCCCGATCACGTCCTTGCGGGCGCGCAGGCCCAGCCGCCGCAGCATGGTCTGGTTGACGTGGGTGTAACGCCCCTGAAGGTCCTTGATGAAGAACAGCACATCCGGGATGGCGTCGAACAGGGCTTCGATGTCGGCAGGCTCGACTCGCATGCCGCAAGCATACCCGAGCCCGCTTTTGCCTGTACGTTCACCTTTGCCGGACCTGGGTTTAACGGGGCTGGTTCCAGTGTCGTGGTTCCTTTTTGATGATCCGGAGCCAACGTCAATGGCCGCCAGCAAGCCGACCGGCAAGCGCGCAACCACCCCTGCCGAAAACCACCGCCGGGGCGATGGCGATGAACTCCACCAGCAGGCTGGGGGCAGCCATCCGGCGATGACCACCGACCAGGGCATCCCGGTGGCGGACAACCAGAACTCCCTGCGGCAGGGACCTCGGGGGCCGACGCTGCTGGAGGACTTCATCCTCCGCGAGAAGATCACCCACTTCGATCACGAACGCATTCCCGAGCGCATCGTGCACGCACGTGGCAGCGCAGCACATGGCTACTTCGAGCTGACCCGATCGCTGAAGGCGCACACCCGCGCTCGCGTCCTGACCGAGGTAGGCGTGAAGACACCCGTGTTCACCCGCTTCTCGACGGTAGCCGGTGGCGCAGGCTCGGTGGACACCCCGCGCGACGTGCGCGGCTTTGCGGTCAAGTTCTATACCAAGGAGGGCAACTGGGACCTGGTCGGCAACAACATCCCGGTATTCTTCATCCAGGACGCGATGAAGTTCCCGGACCTGGTGCACGCGGTGAAGATGGAACCGGACCGCGCCTTTCCGCAGGCCGCGTCGGCCCACGACACGTTCTGGGACTTCATTTCGCTCATGCCCGAATCAATGCACATGATCATGTGGGCAATGAGTGACCGCGCCATCCCGCGCTCGCTGCGCATGATCGAAGGCTTCGGCGTGCACAGTTTCCGCCTGCTGAACGAGGCGGGCGAATCGACCTTCGTCAAGTTCCACTGGCGGCCGAAGCTGGGTATCCAGTCAACGGTCTGGGACGAAGCGCTGAAGCTGCAGTCGGCCGACAACGACTTCCATCGCCGTGACCTGTTCGAGGCGATCCAGCGCGGCGATTTCCCCGAATGGGAACTGGCGGTGCAGCTGTTCACCGAAGATGAGGCTGACGCGTTCCCGTTCGATCACCTGGACCCGACCAAGATCATTCCCGAATCGCTGGTACCGTTGCAGGTCATCGGGCGCATGGTGCTGGACCGCTGGCCGGATAACTTCTTCGCCGAAACGGAGCAGGTGGCCTTCTGCCCGGCCAACGTGCCACCGGGTATCGACTTCAGCAACGACCCGCTGCTGCAGGGGCGCCTGTTCTCCTACCTGGATACACAGCTGCTGCGCCTCGGCGGCCCCAACTTCCACCAGATCCCGGTGAATGCACCCAAGTGCCCGTTTGCCAATCACCAGCGCGACGGGCATATGCAGATGCAGGTCCCCAAGGGCCGGGTGGCCTACGACCCCAGTTCGCTGCAGGAAGACACACCGCGCGAGGCACCCAGCGGCTTCCGCAGTCACGCCAGTGCCGACGACGGCCGCAAGGGCCGCACCCGTGCGGAGAGTTTTGCCGACCACTACAGCCAGGCCCGCATGTTCTTCCGCAGCCTTGAAAAGCGGAGCAGGCGCACCTTGCCTCGGCGCTGGTGTTCGAGTTGTCCAAGGTGGAAACGCTGAAGGTGCGGGTACGCACCGTCAGCCACCTGCGCAACATCGATGACTCACTGGCGCAGCGCGTGGCCGATGGTCTGGCCCTGCCCGCACTGCCCGACCCCGCGCCAACCGCTACCCCGGTGCGGGACATGCCGCCCGCTCCCGAGGTGCGCGTGATCGGGCGTAACAAGCCCACCCTGCAGGGTCGCTGCATCGGCATCCTGTTCGATGAAGGCTCCGACGCCCGCATCATTGCCAACCTGAGCAAGGCAGCCAGGAAAGCAGGTGCAGACGTGAAGCTGGTCGCCCCCAAAGTGGGGGGTGCCACGCTCAGCGATGGCGCGCTGCAGGCGGCGGATGGGCAGCTGGCGGGCACCCCGTCGGCCGTATTCGATGCGGTCGCCGTGGTGCTCAGCCTTGAAGCCGCGAAGGCCTTGTCGAAAGAGAGTGCAGCCGTCGAATTCGTCAGCCAGGCGTGGGCGCACCTGAAGGCCATCGCCAGCGATGCCGGTGGTCAGGCGCTGCTGAAGACGGCACGGGTCGGCAACGATGCCGGCATCGTCGAAGCGGAAGACGCCAAGGCCTTCCTGGCAGTCGCCGCCACCCGCCAATGGGCGCGTGAACCCAAGCTGCGCCTGCTGGCCTGACTACAACAACAGGAGAACTGTCATGCCCCGTGGTGACAAATCCGCATATACCGAGAAACAGAAGCGACAGGCCGAGCACATCGAGGAAAGCGAGCGTGATCGCGGCGCCAGCGAAGGAACGGCCGAACGCATTGCCTGGGCCACCGTGAACAAGCAGGACGGCGGCGGTAAGCGCGCCGGCAGCGCACGCAAGGGCACCAAGAAGGCGACCAGCAAGAAGGCTGCCAAGAAGGCGCCTGCCAGGAAGTCGCCCACAAAGAAGGCCACAACCAAGACAACGGCAGCGAAAAAAGCACCTGCGAAGAAGGCGACAGCCAGGAAGGCGGCGGCAAAGAAGGCACCGGCCCGCAAGACAGCCGCAAAGAAGACAGCGGTCAAGAAGGCCGGTACGGCCGCCTCGCGTAGTGCTGCAGCGAAGAAGGCGGCGAAGACCCGTGCGGCGAAGAAGGCAGTGCGCAAGGTGGCGGCCAAGAAAGCCGCGCGTACCCGCGCGCGCGGCTGAGCCCTTCGATCAGGGCGACAGCGTCCTCATCCACGCGGCAACTTCGGTTGTCGCTGCACGAGTGCGTGCTTGCAGTCATGGACGCAGCCCTTCCAGCGAAATGCAGCCGCTGAGCGCGGCCGCATTCGTGCAGCAACGTTCGTGGCTTGGGTCAGGCTGCGCGACGCGGCACAGCCGGAACCGATGCACCTTCCACCTTGAACACCGACACCGACGTGGTCAGCGCATGCGCCTGCTCTTCCAGCGCGCGGCTGGCCGCGGTGGCTTCTTCCACCAGGGCGGCGTTCTGCTGGGTCACTTGGTCCATCTGCACCACCACCTGGTTGACCTGCTCGATGCCGGCGGCCTGTTCCTTGCTGGCCGCTGCGATGTCGCTCATCAGCTGAGTGGTGCGCGAACTGGCCTGGGCCACGCGCGCGATCGCCGCTTCCGATTCAACGGTCACCGCCAGGCCACTCTTCACCTTGGCAGCAGCGTCTTCGATCAGCTCCTTGATCTCCTTGGCGGCGACACCGGCACGCTGTGCGAGCGTGCGTACCTCGCTGGCGACCACGGCGAAACCGCGCCCCTGCTCGCCTGCACGTGCGGCTTCCACCGCAGCATTCAGCGCCAGGATGTTGGTCTGGAACGCGATGCCGTCGATCACCGTGGAGATTTCCGAGATGCGTGCCGAGGACTGATCGATCTCACCCATGACCGACGCCATCTGTGCCATCGCCTGTTCGGTCTCGCGCACGGCGGCACCGGCGGCATGCGCTTCACTGTCAGCCTGGCGCGCCAGCTCGGCGTTCTGACGCACGGTGGAGGTCAGTTCCTCCATCGATGCGGCGGCTTCTTCCAGATTGGCCGCCTGCTGCTCGGTACGGCGCGACAGGTCGTTGTTGCCGGCCGCCAGTTCCTGCGCCGCGTTGTTGATGCTGTCGGCGGCTACCTGGATGCCACGCACGATGCCGGTCAGCTGGGCGGTGGTGGTGTTGGCGTCGTCGCGCATGCGCGCGAACACGCCGTCGTACTCGCCATCCATGCGTGCGGTCAGGTCGCCGTGCGAGATCGCGCGCAGCACGTCGGAAACATCGGCGATGCTGGCCTGCGAACTGGCCATCATGCCGTTGAGGTGCTCGACCATCGCCTTGAACTGGTACTGGAACGCGGCGGCGTCGCCGCGCATGGTGAAGTCACCGGCGCGTGCAGCGCGGGCCAGCTCATCGATCTGCGCGTTGATCGCCATCAGGCTCTGCTTCACCGCCGCCAGGGTGCGGGTCAACGTGCCCTTTTCGCCCGGGTAGTCCGGCAGGTCGCGGCTGAGGTCACCGATGGCGTAACGCTGCATCACTTCAGCCATCAGCAGTTCCACCTGCACGTGCGATTCGACCAGGCTGTTGGTGGCCTGCACCATGCGGCCGAAATCGCCGGGGAAGGCACTGGCATCCATGCGATAACGGATTGCGCCGGCTTCGTGCTGTTCGGCCATCTGCAGCTGCGCGCCGATCGCCGCCTGCACGCTCTGGCGGACGCTGGCCATGGCCTCGCCCAGCTGGGTCAGCTCGTCGCGGCCACCGAGGCGGAACTCCTGGTCCAGCTGGCCCTTGGACAGCCGCTCGGCCAGATTCACCGCGCGCGCCAGCGGGCCGGTCAGGCTGCGGCCGATCATCACCGAGGCGGCGATGCCCGCCAGCAGCGCGACGCCGCCCAACACCAGCAGCTGCAACAGGCTGCGCTCGCCCAGGCGGATCGCTTCGGCAGCAGCCTTGCGGCTTTCCTTTTCCTCGAAGTCCACGCCGTCCGACAACGCCTTGTTCCAGCCGTTGGCCGCGTCCTGCACCGGGCCCAGGGTCAGCGCGACGGCGCCCGGATAGTCGCCCTGCTCCATCAGCTCGCTGGTCTGCTTGTTGAGCGGACGCGCGATGGCACGCTTGGCCGCGATGGTTTCGGCAATGGCCTTGCCCTGGGCGTCGCTGGGCAACGCCTGGTAGGCAGTCCAGCTGGCCTCATAGCGCTTGACCAGGTCGGCGATGCGCTTCTCGTCGCTGCCACGGTCTTCGCCCTGGCGGATCAGCATTTCGCGGCGCACCACCATCATCTGGTTGTTGGCATCGAGCATCTGCGACAACAGGCGCACCTTGGCCACGCTGACATCGACCACCTGCTGCATCGCGCGCTTCTGCACGACACTGGCGGTGGCACCGGTGGCCACCACAGCGGCAACCAGCAGCAGCAACAGGCCAAAGCCCAGCCCAAGACGCCAGGCAACCCTGACGTTCCTCAAGTAGTTCATGGGGGTATCCAAAACGGGGGGATGCGCCCTTATCGGCGGCCTGGCAGGCAATCTTGATCGCCGCTCATCGATGGCGTCGGGCACCGTTCACCTTGGTGAGACTCCGGCCCGGCGGCATCTACGCCCGGGATCGGTCTGCTACGGGCATGGCTGCTCATGCGGGCGTCAGATCGCTTTCACGGTGGCTCTGCGCGGGCTGCAGGCAAGGTTGTGGCGCCATCTTCTGGAGATCCCAATGCCTTTACTTGTGTCCCGATCCGCCCTGCTCGCTTTGTCGCTCCTGGCATCGCCTGCGTTCGCGCAGGCGCCGCCGCCTGGACTGCCTGCCCCCATTGCCGAGAAGGCAGGACCGGACACCGCACCACGATCTGCCCTGCACGCCCAGGTGCTGCTGGATCGCGCGAATTTCTCGCCCGGCCAGATCGACGGCGAAGTGGGCAGCAACCAGCGGCGCGCAGTGTCGGGTTTCCAGGCGGCGCGTGGGCTGACGGTAACAGGTGAACTGGATGACGCCACGTGGAAGGCCCTGCAGGCCGAGACGGTCGGGCCGCTGGTCGGTTACACGCTGACCGCCGAGGATGTCGCCGGTCCGTTCGAGGCAATTCCCAAAGGGCCCGCTGCCCAGGCCAAGCTGAAATCGCTGGGCTACGGCAATGTTGAAGAAGCACTGGGCGAGCGCTTCCATACTTCCCCTGAGCTGCTGAAGGTGCTCAATCCGGGTATTGATCTGGCCAAGGCGGGCAGCCACATCCAGGTGCCCAACATCGCACCGGCGGCATTGCCGAAGGCGACGAAGATCGTGGTCGATAAATCCGACTCCACCCTGCAGCTGCTGGATGCGCAGGGCAAGTTGATCGCGCAGGTGCCGGTGTCGTCCGGCAGCCAGCACGACCCGTTGCCGATCGGCGAATGGAAGATCCTGGGTGTTTACCGCGACCCGCCGTTCCACTACAACCCGAAGCTGTTCTGGGATGCCCGAAAAGGTGAAAAGAAGGCGACACTGGCGCCGGGCCCGAACAATCCGGTCGGCCGGGTCTGGATCGACCTGTCCAAGCCACACTACGGCCTGCATGGCACGCCCGAGCCCGGCCATGTCGGCAAGACCGAGTCGCATGGCTGCGTGCGCATGACCAACTGGGATGCGCTGCGTGTGGCCGATGCGGTGGATACCTCGGTACCCGTGGTGATGCAGGAGTGAGCCGATGCGTCTTTCGCAGCTGATCGTAGTGGGCGTTCTGCTGGGGCTGAGTGCAGGCTGGTGGCTGCACCGCGATGCAGGTGAGCCGGTGGCGGTTGCCCAGCCCGCAGTGCAACCTGCGGTGGCTGCGGCTGCAACGCCGCGCGTGGACGGCCCGGCTCCCACGGCCGCGCCGCCGTCCAACGCCACCGATGCGCCAGCCGGTCTGCTGCTGCCGGTGCAGGGCATCCAGGCGTCCCAGCTGCGCGACACGTTCACCGATGCACGCAGCGAGGGCCGCGTGCACGATGCCATCGACATCATGGCCACCGCCGGCACGCCGGTGCTGGCGGTGGCCGATGGCACCGTGGAAAAACTGTTCAACAGCGAGCGTGGCGGGCTGACGATCTACCAGTTCGAGCCCAGTGGCCGCTGGTGCTACTACTACGCGCATCTGCAGCGCTACGCCGATGGCTTGGCGGAGAAGCAGGTGATCAAGCGCGGAGACGTCCTCGGCTATGTTGGCAGCACCGGCAACGCCAGTGCCGAGGCTCCGCATCTGCACTTTGAAGTGCACGTGCTGGGGCCGGAGAAGCAGTGGTGGAAGGGAGAGTCGATCAACCCGTATCCGCTGTTGAAACAGGCGGCTTCGACTCCCGACGCTGCCAGCGTCGCAGAGTGATGGTGAATGCGGCCAAGGCAGCCCCCGGAATCAGCAGGAACAACGCCGCCACCTTCCAGAAGAAGAACGGCCACAGCCACAGGTAGTCCAGGTCGGTCAGCTTCAGCACGTCCATCGGCGGCAGCAGGTCCACCGAGGCCGCACGGCCGGCCAGCGCCGGGTCGACCTCCAGCACGGTCAGCCGCAGCGAGGAACGGCCACGCGGCAGTGCATCACCGCGGCCGTAGCCGAAGTACGACGCGGCGAACCTGTCTCGCTCGACCGATTCCAGTGCGCGGTGGATCTCTGGACCGGTCGTCGCCGAGCGGCTGTCCGCGCGGAACTCGGTGCGATCGGTCGGGGTGTCCGCGCGCAGGCGAAGCTCGGGATCGACCGCCGGATCGGCGCTGTCATCCGCATAGCGCAGGCGCAGTCGCAGCGGGTCGTCGATGAAGCGGTACACCGTGATCTCGGCGGCCGCGCCCGGCTGCAGCACCAACGGCAGGGTCTGCGTGCGCGAAGCCAGGTAATTGGCGAGCGCGCCCAGCACCAGCACGATGCAGGCCAGCGTCCACAGGCTCCACAGCAGCCACAGGGTCACCCGTACGACCGTCTCGCCCTTCATGCCGAAGTCTCCGTCATCGCTGCGCTTCCCCGCCGGCTGTGCCGCCACAGTATCGAAAACGAAAAAGCCCCGCTTTCGCGGGGCTCTTCCTGTCACCTACGCCGGGCAGCGCCCGGCGCTACCTCAGGCGAACGGATCCTGCAGGACCATGGTGTGGTCGCGGTCCGGGCCGGTGGAGACGATGCTGATCGGGCAACCGGCCAGTTCTTCCAGCGAACGCAGGTAGGCACGTGCGGCCGGCGGCAGGTCATCCCAGTTGGTGATGCCGTGAGTGTTCTCGGTCCAGCCCGGGAACTCCAGGTACACCGGGGTGCACTCTTCCCAGCCCTGCGCATCCAGCGGCGCGTACTCGGTGCGCTTGCCGTTGTATTCGTACGCGATGCAGACCTTCAGCTTTTCCATGCCGTCCAGCACGTCCAGCTTGGTGATGCACAGGCCGCTGATGCCGTTGATGGCCACGGCACGCTTGAGCGCGACGATGTCCATCCAGCCGCAGCGACGCGGACGACCGGTCGAAGCGCCGTACTCGGCGCCGCGGTCACGGATGCCCTGGCCGATTTCATCGTCCAGTTCGGTCGGGAACGGGCCGCCGCCGACGCGGGTCGCGTAGGCCTTGGCGATGCCCAGCACGTAGTCGATCGCATCGGCGCCGACGCCGGCACCGGCCAGCGCGCCACCGACGGTGGTGTTGGAGCTGGTGACGTACGGGTAGGTGCCGTGGTCGATGTCCAGCAGTGCGCCCTGCGCACCTTCGAACAGCACGCGCTTACCCTGCTTGCGCAGGTCATGCAGGATGCCAGCCACGTCGGACTTCATCGGCTGCACGTACTCGCCGAAGGCCAGCGCTTCGTCGAAGGTCTTCTGGAAGTCGACCGCATCGGTGTTCAGATACTTGGTCAGCACGAAGTTGTGGTAATCCAGCGCGGTGCGCAGCAGCTCTTCCAGCTGCTTCGGGTAATGCAGGTCGGCGATGCGGATGCCGCGGCGCGCCACCTTGTCTTCGTAGGCCGGGCCGATGCCACGGCCGGTGGTGCCGATTGCCTTGCCACCGGCAGCGCGCTCGCGCGCCTGGTCCAGGGCGATGTGGTACGGCATGATCAGCGGCGCGGCCGGGGAGATCTTCAGGCGCGAACGCACTTCCACGCCGGAGGCTTCCAGCTCGGCGATTTCCTTCTGCAGCGCGGCCGGCGAGATCACCACGCCGTTGCCGATCAGGCACAGCGCATCGTCACGCAGGATGCCCGACGGGATCAGGTGCAGGACGGTCTTCTTACCGTTGATGACCAGGGTGTGGCCGGCATTGTGGCCGCCCTGGAAGCGCACGACGGCGCCGATTTCCTCAGTGAGCAGATCGACGATCTTGCCCTTGCCTTCATCGCCCCACTGGGCACCAAGCACTACGACAGACTGACCCATGACGGGCTCCTCATATGTTGCGGCCATCGGGGCCGCGGACGGGTAAACCGTGGCGGGGCTGGCCAGCACCTGGAGGGCGGCTCCAAACGGGGAGCAGCCGGCGATGGAAGGCCCAGACACAGAAAAAGCCGAACGGGGAGGCCCGTCCGGCTTTTGTGCATTATCCGGGTTTCCAGGGTCGGGTGCCACCTTTCCGACGGACGGCTTCACCGGCCGGTCAGCCGCCCCGCCCGGTCGTGCCGGCCGCTGGCCGGCAATGCCAACCCAGGTTGGCATCTACCAGAGCCGGGTCACGCATGTGAACGCAGGCGGCCGCGCCGGGCCTTCAGTGCCGCACCCACCACAGCAGGCTCAGGCCGGCCAGCAGCACCAGCCCGCCGAAGCTGCGCAGGACCGGGCTGGGCAGGTCCAGCAGGCGCTCGGCCATGCGCTTCCAGGCGAACGGCGCGACGAACAGGAACAGGCCTTCCAGCACCGCCACCAGGCAGACGGCGGCAAACAGATCTTTCATGGGGACTCCGGAAAAAGCACGGGGCCCGGCATTTGGCCGGGCCCCGTGGGGTACTGCCCTGCGACCTCAGCGGTCGTTCTTCAGGTACTGCAGGAACGGGTCATTCTTGTCGAGCACGATCACGCCGTTGCCGTCGGTCATGGAGCCACGGTAGGCCTCCAGGCTGCGGTAGAACGCATAGAACGACGGATCGGCCGAGCCGGCCTTGCCGTAGATGCGGGCCGCATCGGCATCGCCTTCACCGCGCAGGCGCTGGGCATCGCGCTCGGCCTCGGCGATCAGCACGGTGCTGTCACGGTCGGCCTGGGCGCGGATGGTCAGCGACTGCTCCTCGCCTTCGGCGCGCAGCTTGGCGGCTTCCTGCTTGCGCTGGGCGCGCATGCGCTCGTACACGTCGTTGATCACCTGGCTGTCGGTCGGCAGGTCCACCTGCTTGATGCGCAGGTCGATCATCTGCATGCCGAGGCCGGCCACCGCTTCGTTGATCCCCTTCAGCTGCTCGGCGATCAGCTCGCTGCGGTCGCCGGACACCAGCTGCTGCAGCGTGCGCGAGTTGATCTGGTTGCGCAGCGAGTCGGTGATGATCGGTGCCAGGCGGGCGTTGGCAATGCGCGGATCGCCGCCGGTGGCACGGAAGTAGTCACCTACGTTGGAGATGTAGCCGATGGCGAAGAAGTCGACGCTGACGTCCTTCTGCTCGGCGGTGAAGTAGCGCGCCGGCGCGGTGTCGAGCACCTGGAAGCGGCGGTCGAAGACCTTCACCATTTCCACCACCGGCACCTTGAAGTGCAGGCCCGGCTTGATGTCCGAACGCACCACCTTGCCCAGGTTCAGGACCATGGCGGTCTGGTCCTCACGGACCACGTACACCGAGCCGAGCAGGCCCAGCACCACCGCCACGATCACGGCGATCCAGATAGGACTCTTCATCGGGTGCCCTCCTCACGGCCACTCGGTCGCCCGGTCGGGCGGCCCACCGGCCGGCCCGGATCACGGGAAGCTTCCACCGCTGCACCCGGCAGCGACGGCATCACCACGTCCGGGTTGGCCACTGCGGCCGGGGCCGACGTGCTGGGACGGGTGTCGCCGGTCATCGGCACGTAGATCAGCTGGCGGCCATCGCCACCAATCACCTTGCGGTTCTCGCTCAGCACCTGCTGCACGGTCTCCAGCCACAGGCGCTTGCGGGTCACTTCCGGGGCGTCCTTGTACTGGGCCTGCAACAGGCTGAAGCGCTGCGCGTCACCCTCGGCCTTGGACACCACGGCCTGCTTGTAGCCTTCGGCGGTGGTACGGGCACGCGAGGCCTGGCCTCGGGCTTCCGGCACGACCTTGGCGGCGTAGGCCTGGGCTTCGTTGATCAGGCGTTCCTTGACCTGCTGGGCACCGTTGACCTCGTCGAAGGCCGGCTTCACTTCTTCCGGCGGACGGGCGTCCTGCAGGGTCAGGCCGGTCACGGTCAGGCCGGTCTTGAACGCCTTCAGCAGTGCCTGCAGGCGCTCCTCGGCGGCCACGGCCAGCGGGCCACGGTTGTTCAGTACGGCGTTGAGGTCGGCACGGCCGACTTCCTCGCGCACCGCGCTCTGCGCCGACTGCTCCAGCACCTGGTTGGCATCAACGGTGCCGAACAGGTACTGCTGCGGATCGTCGATGCGGTACTGGACGTTCAGCGAGACGTTGACGATGTTCTCGTCACGGGTCAGCACCGGCACCTGGATCGAGAAGGTCTTGATCTCGGTGGCGTTGACCTTGGTGACCGATTCGATCGGCCACGGCAGCTTGAAGTTCGGGCCGGGCTGCAGGATGCGCGAGAACTGGCCGAAGCGCAGCACCACGCCACGCTGCTGTTCGCCGATCAGCTGGAAGCTGGAGAACAGCACCAGCAATACCACCGCTGCCACCACCCAACGCACGATGCCACCGTCGAACAGGTCCTTCAGCGGCCCGGGCAGTCCGCCCCAGCCACCACCATTGCCACCGCCGCGCGACCCGAAGGGCCCGCGTCGATTGTCCTCGGGGCCTTGTCCGCCCTTGTTGCCGCCGGGTGTATTCCAGGCCATGCACGCTCCATCAAGATTTGGGCTGCGGCGCGGGCCCTTCCCGCACCACCAGCCGTGAAACCATCACCGATCATACAAGATGGGGCGGATCGGCAGGATCGAAAGGGGGGCGACGGGGTAAGGTGGCGTTTTCCTCGAAGTCAGGCAACGCCGATGGCCCCCACCACCCCGTTCACCGCCTTCCGCATCAACAATGACGACGCCGGCTACCGCAGTGGCCTGGCCCAGCTCAAGATCGAAGACCTCAACCCCGGCCAGGTGCTGATCCGCGCCCACTGGTCCTCGGTCAACTACAAGGATGCCCTGGCCGGCACCGGCAAAGGCAAGATCCTGCGCCGTTTCCCGCTGGTGGGCGGCATCGACGTGGCCGGTACCGTGGTCGCCAGCACCGACCCGGAGTGGCGTGAAGGCGACGCCGTGCTGGCCACCGGCTGTGGCCTCAGCGAGACCCGTGACGGCGGCTACAGCCAGTACGTGCGGCTGGAATCCCGCGCGGTGATCGCCCAGCCGGCAGGGCTGAGCCCGCGCGAAGCGATGGTGCTGGGCACCGCCGGCTTCACCGCGGCGCTTGCCCTGCTGCGCATGCAGGACAACCGGCAGACCCCGGATCTCGGCCCGCTGGCGGTCACCGGTGCCAGCGGTGGTGTCGGCGCGCTCGCGCTGTCGATCTTCAGCCGGGCCGGCTACACCGTGCACGCGGTCAGCGGCAAGCCCGACCAGACCGACTTCCTGCACGCCATCGGCGCCGCCGAGGTGCTGCCGCGCGAGGCGCTCTCCGATAGCGCCCCGCTGCAGTCGGCCCGCTTCGGTGGGGGCCTCGACAATGCCGGAGGCGACATGCTGGCCAGCCTGCTGGCGCAGACCGTGCCCTACGGCAGCGTGGTCAGTGCTGGCCTGGCAGCCAGCCCGACGCTGGACATGACGGTGATGCCGTTCATCCTGCGCGGCGTCTCACTGCTCGGCGTGTCTTCGGCCAATGCGCCACGCGGACTGCGTGAGGAAGTCTGGGCGCGGCTGGGCAGTGACTGGAAGCCGCAGCACCTGGAACGCATCTGCACCGCCGAAGTCGGTCTCGATGGTCTTCCCGCCGTATTCGAGCGGATGCTGGCCGGTGGTTCACTGGGACGCACCGTGGTGCGGATCGACTGAACGTCGCAGGCAGGCGACGGACGGCAGACGCGGCCCTCCCGCCGGTAATGGGCCCGCACTACACTGCGGGCATTACATGGGGAACAACATGGCACGCATTCTGATCGTCGACGACTCACCGTCGCAGCTGTTGGGGATACAGCGCATCGTCGAGAAGCTCGGGCACCAGATCCTGACCGCCACCGATGGCGCTGCCGGGGTCGAAACCGCCAAGGCCGAGCTGCCCGACCTGGTCCTGATGGACGTGGTGATGCCGAACCTCAATGGCTTCCAGGCCACCCGCACCCTCGCCCGCGACGAGGCCACCCGGCACATTCCGGTGATCCTGGTGACCACCAAGGACCAGGACACCGACCGCATGTGGGGCATGCGCCAGGGCGCCAAGGCCTACATCACCAAGCCGTTCTCGGAAGACGAACTGTCCGAGGTGCTGGAGCGGGTGTTCGCCGGGCAGGGCTGAGCCGCGCGCGGATGGGTGCCGCCCCTGGTCGGCACGCTCTTGTTTGGTAGGTGCCAACCTTGGTTGGCACGCTTTTGTAGAGTCGAGCCATGCTCGACTCCACATAACCAAAGCCTCAGATCGTCTCGCCGAACGCCTTGGCCAGATTGCGGTAGGCCTTCTTCTGCGCCTCGTCGGTCGCGGCCGGGGCCACGATCTCGATTTCAACGATCTGGTCGCCATCCGGGTTGCCCGGCAGGCCACGGCCGCGCAGGCGCAGCTTGCGGCCGGCATCGGAATCGGCCGGAATCTTCAGCTCCACCGCACCGCCCAGGGTCGGCACGCTGATGCTGGTGCCCAGCGCGGCCTGCCACGGCGTGAGCGGCAGCGTATAGAGGATGTTGCGGCCATCGACCTCGAACTGTGGGTGGGCGGCGTATTCCACTTCCAGCAGCAGGTTGCCGCCATGGTTGCCCTGCCCTGCCAGGCGGATCACCTGGCCCGGACGGATGCCCTTGGGCACGCGCACGTCCAGCTGCTTGCCGTTGACGGTGATGCGCAGGCTGTCGCCGCTGTAGGCCGCTTCCAGCGGTACCGACAGCTTGGCGCGGGTGTCGCGGTTGGGGGCGTGGCCCTGGCTGCTGAAGCCCGGACCCGGGCCAGCGCCGCCACCGCCACGCTGGCGCGCGAACAGACTCTCGAAGAAGTCGCTGAAGCCGCCATTGGGGCCACCGCCGCCAAACACTTCCTCGAAGTTGAAGCCACCGGCACCGCCGTAGTTCGGCGGCACGTTGAATTCCTCGCCAGGGCGGTAGCCCTGTGCGCGCAGCTGGTCGTAGGCAGCGCGCTTCTCCGGGTCGCGCAGCGCCTCGTAGGCCTCGTTGACCGCCTTGAACTTGTCTTCGGCCCCGGCCTCCTTGCTGACGTCCGGGTGGTACTTGCGTGCCAGCCGGCGGTAGGCGGTCTTGATCTCCGCCTCGCCCGCGCTCGGTTCCACCCCCAGGGTGGCGTAGTAATCCTTGAATTCCATCCAGCTACCTCGATTCGCTTCGGCTGCGCCGGTGGCGCCGCCCTGGGTTCATTCTACGCGCCTGCGAGGCTACGCCGCCCCTCGTGCGGCCCCGGTGAGGCCGACTGATCCTGCGCAATGCGGCTGCCATCCCCGTGCCCCACGCTGTGGCTGGAAGCCCCTGCCACAACGCCTGAAGATGGGGCCTGCACACCGGGTTTCCAATGTCTTGACGTCCCTGTCCCATCCGGCCCACTAGCCTGCCCCAGCAAGGAGTTCCCCATGACCATCCATGTCGGCGACCGCATTCCGGAAGTGACCCTCAAGCGCATCCGCGAGGGCATCGAAACACTCGATACGCATTCGCTGTTCGATGCGCGCAAGGTGGTGCTGTTCGCCGTGCCCGGCGCGTTCACCCCAACCTGCTCGGCGCGCCACCTGCCCGGCTACGTCGAGAAATTCCAGGCATTCCGCCAGCGCGGCATTGACGTCTACTGCATGGCCGTCAACGACCCGTTCGTGATGAAGGCCTGGGCCGCCGACCAGAGCGTGCCCGACGGCCTGCTGATGCT
This sequence comes from Stenotrophomonas sp. GD03654, assembly GCF_029845105.1. Classification (NCBI taxonomy): domain Bacteria; kingdom Pseudomonadati; phylum Pseudomonadota; class Gammaproteobacteria; order Lysobacterales; family Lysobacteraceae; genus Stenotrophomonas; species Stenotrophomonas sp. GD03654. The sequence goes on from NZ_JAOCLC010000028.1 coordinate 25,745, forward strand.
GTCCGACGGCAACGCCGAGCTGACGCGCGCCTTGGGTTTGGAGCTTGATGCCAGCGCCTCGGGCATGGGCGTCCGTTCGCGCCGCTTCGCCCTGTATGTCGACGACGGCGTAGTCCGAGAGGCCTGGGTTGAACAGCCCGGCCAGTTCGAAGTGTCTTCGGCCGAGTACGTGCTGGAGCATCTCCCCACCTGATTCCCCACTGCAGAAGGAAACGGCCAGCCATGTCCAACAAGCCAGCCAAAGCCAGCAAGCCCGCCGCAAACGTTCCCGGCATCAGCGACCGCGAGACGCTGCGCGAGCGCGCCCGGCGCAACATCGAAGACGGCGCGATCACCGACAGCTACAGCGCCGACCGCAAGGTGGTGATCAAGCTGCTCAACGACGCCCTGGCTACCGAGTACGTGTGCGTGCTTCGCTACTACCGGCACTACTTCATGGCCAAGGGCATGCTGGCCGACGCGGTCAAGGCCGAATTCCTCGAGCATGCACAGCAGGAACAGGCGCACGCCGGCAAGCTGGCCGAGCGCATCGTCCAGCTCGGCGGCGAGCCGGACTTCAACCCGGATACGCTGACAGCGCGCTCGCATGCCGAATACAAGGAAGGCAGCGACCTGCGCGACATGGTCCGCGAGAACCTGGTGGCCGAACGCATCGCCATCGACAGCTACCGCGAGATGATCAACTTCATCGGCGACCGCGATACCACCACCAAGCGCATTCTTGAAGAGATCCTCGCACAGGAAGAGGAACACGCCGACGAGTTCGCCGACCTGCTGGATGGGTGGATCGGGGAATGATCCGGTCGATGCCCACCCTGGTGGGCGCATTCATTGCGTGACAACCAAGGTTGGCACCTACCGGAGGACGTTGAACCTTACCTGCGTCCACGCGCCATCGGCCGCCAGCGCGGTCAGGGTGTGCGCGCCCGGCTCGGCGAATTCCCGCTGCATCAGCTGCGCACCGCGCGTCTGTGCGATCCAGCGTCCATCCAGCAACCAGTCCACCGTCTGCTCGCTGCCCAGCGCGCGCAGCTGCAGGCGTACGCCATGTTCCGAATTTGGCGCACGCGCCAGCGTGGCGCCATCGTTGAGCCCGTCGATGTGCAGCGCGACGCTGGCCTCGCGGCCATCATCACGGCAGTCCGGCGACAGCGCCGGCAGCTGCGAGGCTTCGCGCGTGGCCTTGGACAGCCACGGCGACAACAATGCCGGCCAGCGCGCGATCTCGCGCGCGACTTCTTCGTGCGGCAAGCGGCAATCGGCTGACACGCGCAGACCGGTACGCGCGTCGGCAAGGTAGCGCTGCCGACCCGGCTGCCAACGCCGTGCTTCGCGTTCGGGGAAGGTCGGTGGTGCCGCCCCTTCCAGCAGATAGGCGGGCATCAGCCGCTGGCACAGTGCCGCAGGCAGACCCTCGGCACGTTCGCCGGTGGGCCAGCAGACATCCTCCTGGCTGACGCTGGCCGGCATCGGCGCAGCGGCCGAGTCACCGCGCTGTCGCGGCAGGCTGTCCACCACTTCAAACATCAGCGGCAGCGCAGTGACCGCGCCGTACTGGCCCGGCAACGGCGTGCCATCTGGCCGCCCCACCCACACGCCCACGGTGTAGTGGCGGGTACTGCCGATGGCCCACGCATCGCGATATCCATAACTGGTGCCGGTCTTCCACGCCACGCGCGGGCGGCCACCGACATCGAACGTACCAACGCTGTACCCCGGGCGCGGGTTCGACTCCAGCATCTCGCGCACGATCCAGCTGGCGCCTGGCGAGGCCAAGCGCCGCTCGATCATCGGCTCGTCGTCGGTGTAACGCACGCGGCCGGCGATGCCGTTGCGGTTCAGCGCAGCGAACGCGCCTACCAGGTCTTCCAGCCGCGCGCCAGTGCCGCCCAGGATCAGCGACAGGTTGGGCGTGCTGCCCGGCGGGAAGCGCAACTGGATGCCGGAGTGAGACAAGCGTGCAGCGAAGCGCGCGGCCCCGACACGCTGCAGCAGATCCACCGAGGGCACGTTGAGCGACAGGCGCAATGCGCTGGAGGCGCCGATCGGTCCATTGAAGGCCATGTCGAAGTTGCCGGGGCGGTAGCTGCCGAAACTCTGCGGCGCATCGACCAATAGGCTTTCCGAATGGATCAGGCCATCGTCCAGCGCCATTGCATACAGGAACGGCTTGAGCGTGGAGCCCGGCGAACGCCAGGCCTGCACCATGTCCACGTGGCCAAGCCGCTGGCGATCACCGAACGCCAGCGTGCCCACATAGGCGCGCGCCTGCAGGGTCTGGTTGTCGACCACCAGCAGGGCGGCCGAGGTGCGCTCGGGCAGCGTCGAGAAATAGCTGGCCACGCGTTCTTCCAGCGTGCGCTGCAGGCCGATGTCGATGCTGCTCCGGATGCGTGCCTGGCCCGGATGCGCCGAATGCAGGCGCTGCGCCAGCAGTGCGGCGTGCAGCGGCGGCCGCAGCGAGCGTGCCACCACGTTCTCGATGCGGGCGTCTTCCACTTCTTCCGCTGTCCACGCCCCCAGTTCGGCCATGCGTGACAGCACCTTGTCACGCGCCTTCTGTGCCGCTTCCGGATGGCGGTCCGGACGCAGCCGGCTCGGCGCCTGCGGCAGCACCGCCAGCAACGCGGCCTCGGCATGCGACAGCTGCGCCGCCGGCTTGCCCAGGTAGGCCCAGCTGGCCGCTTCCACGCCCTCGATGGTGCCGCCGTAGGGCGCGCGCTCCAGGTACAGCGCCAGGATCTGCTGCTTGCTCAGATGCACTTCCAGCTGCACCGCGCGCAGCATCTGCTTGAGCTTTCCCCAGGGCGTACGCGTATGCGGATCGAGGATGCGTGCGACCTGCATGGTCAGGGTCGAGCCACCGGAAACGATGCGACCGCCGCGCAGCAGCTGGCCGCTGGCACGCAGGATCGCCAGCGGGTTGATGCCCGGATGACGCCAGAACCAGCGGTCTTCGTAGGTCAGCAACGCCTGCAGGTACAACGGCGAGACGCTGTCGATCGAAGCCGGATAGCGCCACACGCCCTCGGCATCGGCGAATGCACGCAGCGGCGTGCCGTCGGCGGCCACTACCAGGGTGCTGGTATCACGCTGCTTCGGCAGCGGCGGCGGGAAGGCGAAATCCAGCACCAGCAGCAGCGCCAGCGTGGCGGCCGAACCCCAGCGCAACCACGGCCACAGCGGCCGCAGCCGGCGGCGCAGGGCCGCCAGCCGGGTCTTCATTGCGTCTTTCATTGCGAATTGCCATCAGGACGGGCCGCGCCGTCGCGGCCCGTCCGCGCGGTCACGGCTGTACTACCGTGATCGTGGTCGGGTTGCTGCGGCCAACGCCACGCAGCTGCGGCCGGTACATGTCCTCCACCAGCGGCGGCGGCACCGAGTAGGTTCCCGGGGTCACCGCGCGTACCAGGTAGAACACGTTGGCCTTGCTGCCACGCGAGAGCTTCAGCGCGGCCACGTAGCGGTCGTCGCGGAACTCTTCGTGCTTGGTATCGGCCGCTTCACCGCGATCGCTGATGGTGATGCCATCGACCACCACGTCGGCCCACTGCTTGGCATCGCCCAGGTTGAAGTTCTCGATCTCCAGGCCCGCCGGCAGCAGGTCGGTCAGCAGTGCATCCGGCATCGTGGTGTCAGCGGTGACGGTGACCCGCACGATCAGTGCTTCGCCTTCCTTCAGCGGGCGCGGCGACCACGGCTTGCCATCGGTGCCGTAGTAGCTGCGCTCGACGCCCAGCACGCTGTTGTCCGGCGCCGGTGCGCTGCGCGGGATGCCAGCCACGTCGATGCTGGCGAACATCGGCGGCTGGCCCTGCGGAGTGAAGCGCACGCCACTGGCCAGCTCACTGGCGCTGAAGTTGCGGCCGAACAGCTTGCGCTCGCCGATGGCTTCGGTGTTGCCGCCGATCACCAGTTCACCGGCCACCAGCGCCTTCTGGTTGGCAGCAAGCGCCTTGCCGAGGCGGGCAATCGCCACCTGTTCCTGCGTGCTCAGCCACATCCAGCCGGCAGTGCGGCGCGCATCCAGGCCACGGCCCAGATCCACCGCACGCGCATCCCACGCCGGCTTGGCCAGCTTGTTTTCGTGAGTCAGCGCGATCATCAGCGCGTCATCGCGGATGGCGCTGCCGTAGTCGCCGAAGTACGACGGGCGTTCGCTGCTGGACTTGGCGAAGGCCGCAGCCAGTGCCGCCTGGCCGCGCTTGGCATCGCCCTGCAGCGACAGCGCCACGCCCAGGTGGACCAGCGACAGACCACCCACCGCCTTGCTGCGCTCGTTGTCGTACAGCGTACGCAGCGTACCCAGCGGCGCACGGTTGACCCGGGCCAGCACGTAACCCGAGTACGCCTGATTGGCGAACTTCAGCTTCTCGCGATCCTCCTGGCCGTAGAACTGGTTGCCACCGGACAGCAGGTCCTCGCTGAGCCGGTTCAGTGCCTTCTGCAGCACGTTGTCGGGCACCGCGAAGCCGGCGTCCTTGGCGTCGAGCAGGAACTCGGTGATGTACGGGGTCAGCCACGGGTTCACATAGCCGTCGTCACCCCACATCGAGAAGTTGCCGTTGGCCACCTGCATCGACGCCAGGCGGCCGAACGCGCCTTCCATGCGCTCGCGGCGGGTCTTGGCATCCAGGCCGTCGGCACCGAGCATCGACGATGTCGCCTGGTCCAGGATCAGCGCCGCATAGCCCTTGCTGGTGGTCTGCTCGGCACAGCCGTACGGGTAGTTCAACGCGCCCTGCAGCGCACTGGCGAACGGGATCGGCGGCAGCGGGCTGACCAGCAGGCGGGCATTGACCGACTCGGACATCAAGCCATCGGTCAGGCTGTTGTCGAGGCTGACCGCCGCCAACGGATCCAGCGTGCGCACCTGCGAACGCAGCACCTGCGGCCACGCCGCACGCACCGGCAGCTCGTAGCGGCGATCGGCCTTGAAGCCGTTGCCGTCCACCCGCACCCGCACCTTGGCCACGCTGTGGCCTTCGCGTGCCGACAAGGGGAAGCTCAGCGTGGTCTTGGCATCGGCATTCAACTGCACGCTGCGGCTGCCCTCACCCAGGTTCAACGGGCCCTCGCTTTCCACCTTCACGTTGAACTGGCCCGGCTTGCCGGTGAAGTTCTGCACGTCCAGGGTCACGGTGCTGCGGTCGCCCGGGGCCAGCACGCGCGGCATGCTGGCTTCGGCCAGGATCGGCGCGCGCACAATGGTTTCCACGTCGCGCTTGCCGTACTGGTCATCGCTGTAGACCAGCGCCGATACGCGCAGGGTGCCGTTGAAGTCCGGCACCTTCAGGCGGATGCGGGCGGTGCCCTTGGCATCGAGCTGCACCGGGCCGGAGAACAGGTCCACGGTCTGCACGCGCGCAGTCGGGCGCTTGGCCTGTGGCAACGCCTGCAGCGCCATGTCGCCACCGAACTTCAGCTTGCCGGCACCGCCGTCAAAGCTCTCGATCACCCGGCTGTAGATGTCGTAGGCATCGATGCCGAGGCGACGCTGGGCGAAGAAGTGCGCACCGGCGTCGGGCACCGGGAAACGGGTGATGTTGAGGATGCCCACGTCCACCGCCGAGACGGTGACGTGCGCCACCTTGCCGGCCAGCTGCGGTGCGCTGACCGTCACCGGCAGGTCCTGTTCCGGTCGCATCTGCTTGGGCGCTGCCAGGCCGACAGCCACGGTGCGGCCCTTGCGGTCCATCGGCACGTGCACCACGCCCACGGCACGGGCCGGGGTGATCTTGCTCGGCGCACTACCGCCACGGAACACCAGCGCGGTGATGTAGACGTCGTGGCGCTCCCAGTCAGCGGTGACCGGGATCCTGAAGGTCGAACCCGGCTTGGCCTCGATGTCCTGCACGTACAGCATGCGGTCGGTCTCGACCATCAGGATGCCCTTGCCGGCGTGCGGCGGGGTCACCGTCACTTCCAGGGTGTCACCGGCCTTGTAGCCGGTCTTGTCCAGGCCCAGCTTGACCTTGTCAGGACGCGCGTCCAGGCCGCGGTTGTCATCGCCCCAACTCCAGCCGGCGCGGAACGGGTAACGGCTGGTCAGGCCGGTGGACGGATCGAACACGTCCACCCGGTACTCGCCCCACTCCACCGGGAAATCGAAGGCGACCGCGCTGCTGCCGGCATCGACGGTGCGCGTTTCCTTGTTCTCGAAGCGGCGGGTGAAGTCATAGTCCCAGCGGTTGTCGTTGAAGGTCCAGTGGTAGTCGCGCAGTTCGCGCACCAGGGTGATCTTCAGGCCCTTGGCCGGCTGCGGCGTGCCGGCGGCATCCACGCGCATCAGCTCGAAGCGCGCATTGCCGTTGGAATCGGCACCGTCCTCGGGGTTGAACAGCGGGCGTACACCGACCAGGGCGTTGGCCGGCCACATCACCCGCTTCAGGGTACGGGTGACCGTTCGGCCACCGGTTTCATACAGGCTGCCGGACAGCACCACGGCGATTGGTGCCTTGGCCTTGGCTGCCTCTTCCGGCAACGCCACATCCTCACGCAGCTGGCCATTGCCCGGCAGCGTGGTGTCGATCACGTCCTTGGCCTCGCGCGGCAGCTGCAGGGTCGGGTCACCAAAGAAATAGCCTGGCAGCCCCTCCACCGGCTTCTGTTCGGCGGCGACCGCCATGCGTGCGGTGAAGCGGTTGCCATCGGCCGGCGCACCATACAGGTAGGCACCATTGGCCTGCAGGCGCAGATCCTCGCCCGGCTTCAGCGTCTTCTGCGCGCTGTCCAGGTCCAGCTTCATGCGCTCGGGCAGGAACTCCTCGATGCGCAGGGTCATGCCCTGGATCGCTTCCTTGCTGGCAGGGTCGGTGCGGAACTCGACCTGCCAGCGCCCGGTCGGCGCCTCGGCAGGAATGACCTGCTCGAAGTTGATGTAGCCCTGGTCGCCCGGCTGCAGGCGTGTCTCGCGGAAGGTCTTGCCGTCGGGCTGCTTCAGGCGCAGGAACACCGGCTGTGCCTTGACCGGCTTGCCGTCGTTGTCGCGCAGCAGCGCGGACAGGCGCACGGTCTCGCCCGGTCGGTACAGGTCGCGGCCGGACCAGGCGTAGACATCGAACCAGGCGTTGTCACGGCCAGCCACGGCGAACTCGCTCAGGTCCAGCGCCGGCTGGTTGAACGGCAGGAAGCTGGTGTCCTTGCCACTGCTGGCGACCAGCACGTGGGTGGCGTCCAGGGTGTAGTTCAGCAGCGCATTGCCGTTGCCGTCGGTGCTGCCCTTCAGCACCACCTCGCCCTTGGCATCGAGCACGCGCAGATCGATGCCCTTCAGCGGCGCGCCGTCCTTGAGGCCGGCGGTGTGCACGAACAGCTTGTCCTTGTAGGCACGGGTATGCAGGCCGATGTCGCTGACCGAGAAGAACGCGGTATCGAACTCGCCCTCGTAGTCACCGGTGCGCTTGAGCAGGGCGAAGTACAGGCCCGGCTCCTGCAGTTCCTTGATGTCCTGTGTCGGCAGGTAGGTCAGCACCCGCTCGTTCTTCTTGCCGCCCAGGATGAAGCGGTTGACGTAGACCGGCTCGGCCAGCTTGTTGATCGGGCTGCGATCGTAGTCGCTGCTCAGCTCCCAGCTGCCACGGCGGCCGCCGCGCTGGTACTGGCTGAAGAAGGTCGGCAGGTCCTTCTCGCGTACGCGCAGGAACTCGACATCGACCTCCGGCACGTTCACCGAGACCACCGGCAGGCCGCGGCTGTCCTTGGCCGGTAGCACGCTGCCCTGCGAGGCGAAGCCAACCACCGGCTTCAGCTCGCCGCTGAACACCTTCTGCTTCAGCTCCTTGCCCAGGCGGCTGCCATCGGCGGCGAGCAGATCGGCCGAGACCACAAGGCTGAACTCCTTGCCGGCCTCGACGAACGGGTAACGCAGGGTCAGGCCGTCATCGGACAGCGTCCAGCTGCTGTCGTCGGTGCCGACCTTCTCTTCGAAACGCACCAGCTTGTCGAAATCCTGGGTGCCGACCAGTGGGCGCGAGAACTCCAGCGCCAGCGACAGGCCGTCATTCTTCTGGTCCGGGTAGGCGCGCAGCAGGGTGAATTCCTTCACCTGCTCGGCTTTGGTGGTGATCGCTTCACCGCTGGCCTTGGGCAGCTGCCCGCTGTCGTTGCGGCAGCCGGCCAGGCCCAGCAACAGGCCTCCTGCCAGTACCGCCGCCGCCCATCCCCACCGCTTCCGCCGTGCCGGACCGCTCATGTCGTCACTCCTTGATCGAGGCGGCCATTATAGGCAGGCCGCGTCAAGGTGTTGACGCGAATTCGGCAATTCCCGCGGGTGCGGGTAGTGCCGGCCGCTGGCCGGCAACCGGCATGGCAGGTTGGATGGAATTGGCGGCCAGCGGCCGGCACTACCGATCGCCCTACCCCGGCAGGTACAGGTCCACGTAGTCGGTCACCGGCATTGCCGCCAGCGCCACCGGGTCCAGCGATGCCGCGAGGATGCGCTGCTGCTGGGCGGTCGGGAAGCGATGGGCCAGGTGCCGGCGGAACTTGTCCATCAGCAGCGGAATGCCTTCCTCGCGGCGCCGGGCGTGGCCGAGCGGGTACTCCACAAGCACCTCCGGCAGTTCGCTGCCATCGGTGAAGCGCACGCGCAGGCCGTTGGCGATGCTGCGCTTGTCCGGGTCCAGATAATCGGCGCTGAGCCGTGGATCCTCGTGACAAGCCATCTTCGCACGCAGCGCATCGATACGCGGATCGGCGGCAACGTCGTCCTCATAGTCCTCGGCCACCAGCCGCCCGTGCAGCAACGCGATGGCGACCATGTACTGCACGCAGTGATCGCGGTCGGCGGGATTATGCAGCGGGCCCTGCTTGTCGATGATGCGGATGCAGGCTTCCTGGGTCCGGATCGCGATATGCGCGATGTCCTCGACCCGCCGCCCCATCGCACGCAACTGCTGGTGCAGCGTGACCGCCGCCTCCACCGCGGTCTGGCCGTGGAACTCGGCCGGGTAGCTGATCTTGAACAGCACGTTCTCCATCACATAGCTGCCGAGCGGTCGCCCCAGCGTCAGTGCCTTGCCATGCATCGACACCGCTTCAAATCCCCAGGTCGGTGCGCTGAGCACGCTCGGGTAACCCATCTCGCCACTGGCCGCCATCAGCGCCAGGCGCACGCCACGGCTGGTCGCGTCGCCGGCCGCCCAGCTCTTGCGCGAGCCGGTGTTGGGTGCGTGCCGGTAGGTGCGCAGCGACTGGCCATCGACCCAGGCCAACGACAGCGCATTGAGCATGCGCTCGCGGTCCAGCCCGAGCAGTTGGGCGACCACCGCAGTGGTGGCGACCTTGACCAGCACCACGTGGTCCAGCCCAACCCGGTTGAAGGAATTCTGAAGGGCCAGCACGCCCTGGATCTCGTGCGCCTTGATCATCGCCAGCAGAACATCGTGCATGGTCGGCGGCGGACGACGCAGGGCCTGCGCATTGCGGCCCAGCCAATCGCAGACGGCGAGGATGCCGCCGAGATTGTCGGAAGGATGGCCCCATTCGGCGGCCAGCCAGGTGTCGTTGAAATCCAGCCAGCGCACCATTGCGCCCAGGTTGAAGGCCGCCTGCACCGGATCCAGCACGTAGTGCGTACCCGGCACGCGCGCCCCGTTGACCACGCTGATGCCCGGCACCAGTGGCCCAAGCAGCTTGCTGCAGGCCGGGAAAGACAGTGCCTCCAGGCCGCAGCCCAGGGTATCGAGCAGGCAGTGGTGTGCGGTCTGGAACGCCAGCGGTGAGTCGATGCGGGCGTCGCGTACGTAATCGACGATGTCAACCAGCAGCGCATCCCACGCTGCACGCTCGTTGGATGGGGTGTGGCTGTCGGACATCGTCGATCTCCTCGTTGCGGTGCACGGTTGCCCGTGCACCCTGCCAACCAAGGTTGGCATCTACCAAAGCAATCGGTCTCTGCGGCCCGGTAGTCGCCAACCTTGGTTGGCGTTTACCAACGCATCACTCGGCCGGCACCCGCACCCTGCCTTCCATCAGCACACGGGCGCTACGGCTCATGATGGCCTTGGTCACCGTCCACTGGCCGTCAACGAGACCGGCCTGCGCACCCACGCGCAACGTGCCCGAGGGATGACCGAAGGTTACTGCTTCGCGTTCGCCGCCGCCGGCGGCGCGATTGACCAGCGTGCCCGGGATCGCCGCCGCGGTACCGATCGCCACGGCTGCGGTACCCATCATCGCGTGATGCAGCTTACCCATCGACAACGCACGCGCGTGCAGATCGATGGCCGATGCCGGAATCGCCTTGCCACTGGACGAGACGTAGTCCTGTGCCGGTGCAACGAACGCCACCTTGGGCGTGTGCTGGCGTGTCGCCGCGTCTTCCAGGTTCCTGATCAGACCCATGCGCAAGGCGCCATAGGCGCGAATCTTCTCGAAGCGCTCCAGCGCTCCCTTGTCCTCGTTGATCGCCGGTTGCAGCTCGATACCGGTGTAGCCCAGGTCGGCGGCGTTGAGGAAGATCGTCGGAATGCCGGCGGTGATCATGGTTACCTCGAAGGCGCCGACGCCGGGCACCTCCAGGGTATCGACCAGGTTGCCGGTCGGGAACATCGCGCCTGCATCGCCGTCATCGGACGGATCGATGAATTCCAGCTGGATCTCGGCCGCCGGGAAGGTCACGCCATCCAGCTCGAAATCGCCGATCTCCTGCACTTCGCCATCGCGCATCGGCACGTGGGCGATGATGGTCTTGCCGATGTTGGCCTGCCAGATGCGCACGGTGCACAGGCCATCGCGCGGTACGCGGGCCGGATCGATCAGCCCATTGGCGATCGCGAACGGACCTACTGCAGTACTGAGGTTGCCGCAGTTGCCGCTCCAATCGACGAAGGCGGTGTCGATCGAGACCTGCCCGTACAGGTAGTCCACATCGTGGTCAGGCACCGAGGCGGTGGAAATGATCACGCACTTGCTGGTGCTGGAGGTGGCGCCGCCCATGCCGTCGGTCTGCTTGCCATACGGATCGGGCGAGCCGATCACGCGCATCAGCAGCGCATCGCGCGCGGCGCCCGGCACCTGCGCGGCCTCGGGAAGATCCTGCAGGCGGAAGAACACGCCCTTGCTGGTGCCGCCGCGCATGTAGGTGGCGGGAATACGGAGTTGCGGGAGGAAGGTCATGGATCAATATCCTGGATGCGACGAACCAATATCGGGGTTGAGTCCCTCGTCTTCGAACAATGCTTCCATGCCCCGCGAAGCATTCCAGACGCGCACAATGGAAATGTGCGCAGGTAGCTCAACGTAGTAGATCAGGTAGCCGTCGAAGCGACGAACCGGATGAAAGCGCAACGGGGCAGCGAGGGATGGCAACAAGTCCGCATGCAGTGCGGAACCGGCACCAGGGTGCGCTTCCAGAAGCTTCACAACGGATTCCACCGCATCGATGAAGCCGATTTCCAATGCCTCTCCGCCACGATCCCCACACCAGGTTGCGGCCTGGTCAAGATCTTGAACCGCTGCAGGGGACCAGTGCGAAGGTTTCACTTGCGGTTCCGTGCACGCTCACGGAGCTTGTCAAAGTGATCCGGCGCCAGAGGTGCCGAAGGACCAGAAGCCAGCCCCTCGGCAATCAGCTGCTTGAGCAGTTCTTCGGCCTTGCTGCGCTGGCGCTGGCGGATCAGGTCACGCACATAGTCCGACGTACTGGAGTAGCCGCCTTCGCGCACTTCCTCGTCCACGAACTGCTTGAGCGGGTCGGTCAGCGAAATGTTCATGGTGGCCATGAAACTCTCCTTTGGCAGTTTTTGCCAAGTCAGTGTGCGCCCTGCCCGGGTGTCGGACAAGCCCGCCCCCGGCCTCCGGGGGCAGGCATTCAGGCCGGTATCACGCCACCTTGGCGCCTTCCAGGAAGTCCTGGGCGAAGCGCTGCAGCACGCCACCGGCTTCGTAGATCGCCACTTCCTCGTCGCTGTCCAGGCGGCAGGTCACTGGCACGATCACGTCCTGGCCGTCGCGGCGGTGGATGACCAGGGTCAGCTCGGCACGCGGGGTGCGCTCGCCGATCACGTCAAAGGTCTCGGTGCCATCGATGCCCAGAGTCAGGCGGGTAGTGCCCGGCTTGAACTCCAGCGGCAGCACGCCCATGCCGATCAGGTTGGTGCGGTGGATGCGTTCGAAGCCTTCGGCCACGATCGCTTCCACACCGGCCAGGCGCACGCCCTTGGCGGCCCAGTCACGCGAGCTGCCCTGGCCGTAGTCGGCGCCGGCGATGATGATCAGCGGCTGCTTGCGGTCCATGTAGGTCTCGATCGCTTCCCACATGCGCATGACCTTGCCTTCCGGCTCCACCCGCGCCAGCGAGCCCTGCTTCACGCTGCCGTCGTCGTTGCGCACCATCTCGTTGAACAGCTTCGGGTTGGCGAAGGTGGCGCGCTGCGCGGTCAGGTGGTCGCCGCGGTGGGTGGCGTAGGAATTGAAGTCCTCTTCCGGCAGGCCCATTTTCGCCAGGTATTCACCGGCGGCACTGGAGGCCAGGATCGCGTTGGACGGCGACAGGTGGTCGGTGGTGATGTTGTCCGGCAGCACCGCCAGCGCGCGCATGCCTGCCAACGTACGCTCGCCGGCCAGTGCGCCCTCCCAGTACGGAGGACGACGGATGTAGGTGCTCTGCGGGCGCCAGTCGTACAGCGGGCTGACCGCGGCGCCATGCTCCACGCGCACGTTGAACATCGGGTTGTAGACCTTGCGGAACTGCTCGGGCTTCACCGAGGCCTTCACCACCGCGTCGATCTCGGCGTCGCTCGGCCAGATGTCCTTCAGGCGCACCTCGTTGCCCTCGGCATCCACGCCCAGCACGTCCTTCTCGATATCGAAGCGGACGGTGCCGGCGATGGCATAGGCGATCACCAGCGGCGGCGAGGCCAGGAAGGCCTGCTTGGCGTACGGATGAATGCGGCCATCGAAGTTGCGGTTACCCGACAGCACAGCCGTTGCGTACAGGTCACGGTCGATGATTTCCTGCTGGATCTTCGGGTCCAGCGCACCGCTCATGCCGTTGCACGTAGTGCAGGCGAAGGCGACGATGCCGAAGCCGAGCTGTTCCAGGTCGGGTAGCAGACCGGATTCTTCCAGGTACAGCTGCACGGCCTTGGAACCCGGCGCCAGCGACGACTTCACCCACGGCTTGCGCTGCAGGCCACGCGCGTTGGCGTTGCGCGCCAGCAGTGCAGCGGCAATCACGTTGCGCGGGTTGGAGGTGTTGGTGCAGCTGGTGATGGCGGCGATGATCACCGCGCCATCGGGCATCAGGCCCTGCGCCTGCTCGGCCTTGCCGGCTTCCAGCTTGGCTTCGTCGGCGATGCCGCGCTCGGCCAGTTCGGCAGTGGCCACTCGCTTGTGCGGGTTGGACGGGCCAGCCATGTTGCGCACCACGCTGGACAGGTCAAAGCGCAGCACGCGCTCGTACTGCGCGGTGGCCAGGTCATCGGCCCACAGGCCGGTGGTACGCGCGTAGTTCTCCACCAGCGCTACCTGCGATTCCTCGCGCCCGGTCAGGCGCAGGTAGTCGATGGTCTGCCCGTCGATGTAGAACATCGCGGCGGTGGCACCGTATTCGGGGCACATGTTGGAGATGGTGGCGCGGTCACCGATGGTCAGTGCCGCAGCACCCTCGCCGAAGAATTCAAGCCAGGCGCCGACCACGCGCTCCTTGCGCAGGAACTCGGTCAGGGCCAGTACCACGTCGGTGGCGGTGATGCCCGGCTGCGGGCGACCACTCAGTTCGACACCGACGGTGTCGGGCAGGCGCATCCACGACGCGCGACCCAGCATCACGTTCTCGGCTTCCAGGCCGCCCACGCCGATGGCGATCACGCCCAGCGCATCCACGTGCGGGGTGTGGCTGTCGGTGCCCACACAGGTATCCGGGAAGGCCACGCCGTCCTGCACGTAGACCACCGGCGACATCTTCTCCAGGTTGATCTGGTGCATGATGCCGTTGCCTGGCGGAATCACGTCCACGTTCTCGAAGGCCAGCTTGGTCCAGTCGATGAAGTGGAAACGGTCTTCATTGCGACGATCTTCGATCGCGCGGTTCTTCTCGAACGCCTGCGGATCGAAGCCACCACATTCCACTGCCAACGAGTGGTCGACGATCAGCTGTACCGGCACCACCGGGTTGACCTTGGCGGGGTCGCCGCCCTTGTCGGCGATCGCATCACGCAGGCCGGCCAGATCGACCAGCGCGGTCTGGCCGAGGATGTCGTGGCACACAACGCGTGCCGGGAACCACGGGAAATCGAGGTCGCGACGGCGCTCGATCAGCTGCTTCAGCGAATCGCCGAGCGTGGCCGGATCGCAGCGGCGCACCAGGTTCTCGGCCAGCACGCGCGAGGTGTACGGCAGGGTGGCGTAGGCGCCGGGCTGGATCGCATCGACAGCGGCACGCGCGTCGAAATAATCCAGCGCGCTGCCGGGGAGGTTCTTGCGGTAATCGGTATTCATGGGCTGGCGGAGTGCTTGAGGCGGGCCGGGTGCCGGCGGTGCGGCGGCGATAGCATCCGGCCGGCACGCGGCCGGCCGGATGGGTACAGCAGGTGGATCAGACGCGCTTGTCGATGGCGACGAAGTCGCGGTCTTCCGGACCGATGTAGTTGGCGCTCGGGCGGATGATCTTGCCGTCAATACGCTGCTCGACGATGTGCGCGCTCCAGCCGGCGGTGCGGGCGATCACGAACAGGGGAGTGAACATCGCGGTCGGCACGCCCATCATGTGGTAGCTGACGGCGCTGAACCAGTCCAGGTTCGGGAACATCTTCTTGATGTCCCACATCACCGATTCCAGGCGCTCGGCGATGTTGTACATCTTCATGCTCGACTGCTCTTCGGACAGCTCGCGGGCCACATCCTTGATCACCTTGTTGCGCGGATCGGAGACGGTGTAGACCGGGTGGCCGAAACCGATCACCACTTCCTTGCGCTCGACGCGGGCCTTGATGTCTTCCTCGGCCTCATCCGGGGTGTCGTAGCGCTTCTGCACTTCGAACGCCACTTCATTGGCACCACCGTGCTTCGGGCCGCGCAGCGCACCGATACCACCGCAGATCGCGCTGTACATGTCGCTGCCGGTGCCGGCGATGACGCGGCAGGTGAACGTCGAGGCGTTGAACTCGTGTTCCGCGTACAGGATCAGCGAGGTGTGCATTGCCTTCACCCACGAATCCTGCGGCTTCTCGCCGTGCAGCAGGTGCAGGAAGTGGCCACCGATCGAGTCATCGTCGGTTTCCACGTCGATGGCACGGCCGTTGTGGCTCCAGTGGTACCAGTACAGCAGCATCGAACCGAGGCAGGCCATCAGCTTGTCGGCGATGTCACGCGCGCCCGGATGGTTGTGGTCGTCCTTCTCCGGCGCCACGCAGCCGAGCACGGACACGCCGGTGCGCATCACGTCCATCGGGTGCGCCGACGGCGGCAGTTCTTCCAGCGCCGCCTTCACCGCGGCCGGGATGCCACGCAGCGACTTCAGCTTGGCCTTGTAGGAAACCAGCTCGGCGCGGGTCGGCAGCTTGCCGTGCACCAGCAGGTAGGCGATTTCCTCGAACTCGCTGGTGTTGGCCAGGTCCAGGATGTCGTAGCCACGGTAGTGCAGGTCGTTGCCACTACGGCCCACGCTGCACAGCGCGGTGTTGCCGGCAGCGGTGCCGGACAGGGCGACGGACTTCTTCGGCTTGAAGGTCGGGGTTGCGGTCGTATCGTTCATGTTTCCCTCCGAAAACTTGATGGTGCAGGGTACTGCTTATTTCTTGGCGGCGAACAGTGCATCGAGCTGCTGCTCGAAGGCGTGGTAGCCGATGCGGTCGTAGAGTTCTTCGCGGGTCTGCATGACTTCCACCACGTTGCGCTGATGACCATCGCGGCGCACCGCCTGGTAGACGTTCTCGGCGGCCTTGTTGGCCGCACGGAAGGCCGACAGCGGGAACAGTTGGATGGCGACGCCGGCCGAAGCCAGTTCATCGCGGCTGAACAGCGGAGTGGCACCGAATTCGGTGATGTTGGCCAGCACCGGCACCTTCACCGCGTCGACGAAGCGGCGGTAGGTATCCAGATCGTAGGCGGCCTCGGCGAAGATGCCGTCGGCACCGGCCTCGACACAGGCAATGGCGCGCTCGATGGCCTTGTCCACGCCGTCCACCTGGATGGCGTCGGTACGCGCGATCAGGAAGAAGTCCGGATCGGTCTTGGCATCGGCGGCTGCCTTCACGCGGTCCACCATTTCGCCCTGCGAGACGATCTCCTTGCCGGGGCGGTGACCGCAGCGCTTGGCGCCGACCTGGTCTTCGATATGGCAGGCGGCCGCACCGGCCTTGATCAGCGACTTCACGGTGCGCGCGATGTTGAACGCACTCGGGCCGAAGCCGGTGTCGATGTCCACCATCAACGGCAGGTCGCAGACATCGGTGATGCGGCGCACGTCCACCAGCACGTCTTCCAAGGTGTTGATGCCCAGGTCCGGCAGGCCCAGCGAGCCGGCAGCAACACCGCCGCCGGACAGGTAGATGGCGCGGAAGCCGGCGCGCTTGGCCAGCAGTGCATGGTTGGCGTTGATCGCGCCGATCACCTGCAGCGGCGATTCGGCAGCCAGCGCCTCACGGAAGCGGGCACCGGCGGAGAAAGGGGCGGAAGCGGTCATGCGGCAATCCAGGTTGAAGTACGGGATAGAGAGCGCAAGCACCATGCCAAGCTGCAAGCCCTTGATTTCACGGGAATGACGCTCGCTCAACAGTGAAACATATGAAACATTGAAACAGATGTATCATGAAACATCCCGTCCAACGCGCGCCGCCATGTACCTGCCCCGCTCGCCTCTGCGCCACGCCGATGCCGACCCCGGCCGCCCGGTGATCTGGACCGTCAGCGTCTCGCGGCTGACCGGCCTGCTCGGCGACGTCATTCCCGAGTTCGACCGCCGCGCGCGCATCGAGCAGATCAACCTCGGCTTCGAGGAAGCGGTGGACGTGATCGGCCAGCGTCTGCGCCGCGAGCACTGTGACGTGGTCATCGCCGGCGGCTCCAACGCGGCCTGGCTGCGCGGCCGGCTGGAGCTGCCGCTGGTGCCGATCCAGGCCAACGGCTTCGACCTGATGGAAGCGCTGGCGCGGGCGCGTCGAATCGCCAGCCGCATCGGCCTGGTCACCCACGCCAGCGACGTGCCGGTGTTCAGCAACTTCCAGCAGAGTTTCGGCCTGGATATCGAGCATCGCCGCTTCGTCACCCGCGAGGACGCCCGCGACTGCATCGCCGACCTGCGCGCCAACGGCATCGAGGTGATCGTCGGCAGCGGCATGGCCATCGATCATGCCGAACAGGCCGGCCTGCCCGGTGTGCTGCTGTACTCGGCAGATTCGGTACGGCAAGCGTTCGAGCATGCGTTGGAACTGACCCAGACCCTGGCCCGCTCCGGCGGCAGCCGGCCCGCGCCGCGCCGCCGCGCCGCACCGCGCAGCGATGCCCACGACCTGCTCGGCGACAGCGACGCGATGGCGCAGGTGCGCGCGCAGATCGCGCTGTACGCCCCGCATGACAGCACCGTACTGATCACGGGCGAAACCGGCACCGGCAAGGAACTGGTGGCGCGCCAGCTGCACGCCGCCAGCGGCCGCCGTGGCCGCTTCGTGGCACTGAACTGTGGCGCGATCAGCGAATCGCTGCTGGAAGCGGAGCTGTTCGGCTACAGCGATGGCGCCTTCACCGGCGCGCGTCGTGGCGGACGCGTCGGCCTGGTTGAAGCTGCAGACGGCGGCACCCTGTTCCTGGATGAAATCGGCGAACTGCCGCTGCCACTGCAGACCCGCCTGCTGCGCGTGCTGGAAGAACGCGAGGTACTGCGTGTCGGTGCCACCGAACCGACCCCGGTCGATCTTCGCGTGGTGGCCGCGACCCTGCAGTCGCTCGAGCAGCGCGTGGCGGCCGGCAGCTTCCGCCGCGACCTGTATTACCGCCTGGCCGCGCTGCGTATTGCCCTGCCCGCGCTGCGTGCCCGGCGCGGCGACATCCCGCTGTTGACGCAGCATTTCTTCCGCCAGCTGCGTGGTATCGACGCGCCACTGGATGCGGAGGCACTGGCGGTGCTGACCACCGCCGAGTGGCCCGGAAATGTGCGCGAATTGCGTAATCTGGTGGATCGGCTGCGCATCCATTGGCAACCCGGTGAAGGGCTGATTGATGCCGCGCGACTGCTGCAGCTGGCACCCGAGCTGGTGAATGAGGGCGCCGCTGCGCTACCAGTGGAAAGCAACGGCAAGCGCCCGCCGCGTGCGCAGTTGGAAACGCTGTTGCAGGAACACCGCAATGACCGCGAGGGGATGGCACAGGCGCTGGGCGTATCACGCACCACGCTGTGGCGCTGGCTGCGCGCTGAAGGCCTGTAGAGCCAAGCCCATGCTCGGCTGATCTTCCCGCAGAAGCAGCCGAGCATGGGCTCGGCTCTACAGGGTGCGTGCCGTCAGCGTGCCCAGCGCGCCTCTATCGCAAACCGGCCGCTGCCCACTGCCGCAACCCATAGCAGCAGTACGCCCAGCGGCACTTCGCTCAGGTAGAAGAACCAGCTCAGCCAATCCGGCACGCTCAGCCCCGCAGGAATGCGCGCGATGCCATCGGTAAGCGCCGCCACCGCACAGATCGCCGCCAGCAGCAGGGCCGAAGGCCGGCTGAGCAGGCCCAGCACCAGCAGGCCGCCCGCAATCCATTCAATGCCGCCGAGCACCGGCGCACTGAATACCGGGAACGGGATCCCCGCATCGACCAGCGTATGCACCATGCGTTCTCGGCCCGCATCGGTGAACACCTTGTTCCAGCCGGACACGCAGAACATCACCCCGGCCACGATGCGGGCGATCAACAGCAGGAACGCTTCCACGCCGTGACGCGGCGGCGGCACCGCAAACAGGCAACGCCAGGAGGGCATGGCAACTCCGGAAGTCGAGGACATTCGTTGGAGTGTGCCGGTTGGTTGATTGCCCGCAGATGAAGCGCATGGGTCCGAATGCGACAATCCGCTCTTGTAGAGTCGAGCCATGCTCGACTGCTTTACGCGCCAGAGCAACAGCAGTCGAGCATGGCTCGACTCTACAAAAAGCGTGCGTCGGTAAGCAGAAGCTCGATCTCCTCCACCTGCACGACAGGCACCTGCCACGGATGATGCGGCACGATGCCCTGTTCGAAGATGCGCTGCAGCCGCTGCGGATCACGCGGCAGGCAGAACTCCAAGCGCACGCTGGCGACCACTTCGGTGCAACCCGCCTCACCCCGTACGGGCGACGCACCCACGCGCGGGCGGAACTGCTCGAACCCCGGCGCCGACCACCACATACCGTGTTCGTAGTCGCCGGCCGCCAGCGCGTCCACCGCCAGGATGCCCTGCTTCACCGCATCCAGTGCTGCCGACGGCACGAACACCACCACGCGGTACAGCGGCAGGCGTTGCATCGGGCAGCCTTACGGGTACAGCAGGCGCTTGCTCCAGCGCCCTTCGGCGCCGGCTTCATAGCACCAGCGCTCATGCAGCCGGAACTGCGCGCCGTACCAGAACTCGATGCGGTCGGGCACTACGCGCAGGCCGCTCCAGCCCTCCGGGCGCGGCACGTCCTTGCCCTCGAAGCGGGCTTCGACCTCGGCCACGCGCGCATCGAATTCCTCGCGCGTTGCCAGCGTCTTCGACTGCTGCGAGGCCCACGCGCCGATCTGGCTCATGCGCGGGCGGCTGGCGAAATAGGCATCGGCTTCGGCATCGGCGACCTGCTCGACACGGCCTTCAATGCGCACCTGGATACCGGCCTCGCGCAGGCTGCGCCACAGGAACAACAGCGCGGCCTGCGGATTGGCCTGCAGCTCCTGGCCCTTATGGCTGTCCAGGTGGGTGTAGAACACGAAACCACGCTCGTCGAACGCCTTCAGCAGCACCGTACGTGCCGAGGGACGGCCGTGCGTATCGGCAGTGGCCACGGTCATCGCGTTCGGCTCGACCTCGCGGCTCTGTTTGGCTTCTTCGAACAGGTCGGCAAACGTGGACAGGGCTTCGGCGTACAGGTCGCTCATGATTGCGTTCTTCTCACACGGATTGGGCTATTGTGGCTGCATGGCCGCTGCTGCGTATATGCCCCAGGTGAAAGGATTCCCCGAAACATTGGCCGAACAGGTGCTGGACGATGCACTGGGCAGCGGTGCAGCGGTTCCAGTATTGGCGATCAGCGGCCTGCAGGGGAGCGGCAAATCGACGCTGGCCGCACAGGTGGTGGCGCGCGCCCAGTCGCGCGGCCTGAACGCGGCCACGCTGTCCATCGATGATGTCTACCTGACCCGCGCACAGCGCCAACGACTGGCCCGCCAGGTGCACCCGCTGCTGATCACCCGCGGCCCGCCGGGCACCCATGACCTGCCGCTGGCCCACGCAGTGCTGGACGCGGTGGCCGCACGCCAGCCGTTCGCGATGCCGCGCTTCGACAAGCTGGCCGATGAACGCCTGCCGCAAGCCCACTGGCCGCAGCTGCAGCAACCGCTGGACCTGCTGGTCTTCGAAGGCTGGTTCCTGGGCACGCCTGCGCAGGATGACGACGCGCTGGACAGCCCGTTGAACGCACTGGAGCGCGAAGCCGACGCCGATGGTCGCTGGCGGCGCTGGTGCAACCAGGCGCTGGCCCGCGACTACCCGGCGCTGTGGCAGCGCTGCGACCGCCTGTGGTTCCTGCAGCCACCGGATTTCTCGGTGGTACCGCGCTGGCGGTGGCAGCAGGAGCAGAACCTGCAGGCCGCGCAGCCGGGCCGGCACGGCATGAGCCGGCCGCAGCTGGAGCGCTTCGTGCAGTACTACGAACGGGTCAGCCGGCAGGCGCTGGCTACCCTGCCCGCCCTGGCCGACCACGTAGTGATGCTGGACGGCCAGCGACAGGTGCAGGACGTGCGCTGAGCGCGCCTATTCCACCAGGAAGGTTACCCGCAGGTTGACCCGCCATTCGGTGATTTCGCCGCTGCCATTGGTGACCACCTTGGTCTCGTTCACCCAGGCGCCCTGGATGCCCTTGACCGTCTCGGAGACCTTCTTCAGACCGCTGCGCACGGCGTCCTCCACGCTCTTCGGCGAGGAGGCGGTGATTTCGATAACCTTGGCGACCGTCATGGCCTGTACTCCGGTTGGCGCGGGAAACCCCGCAGGAACGCCTACCCTGACGTGAAGGACGTAAAGGCCAGGGCACGGAGGTGTTAGCATCACAGGGCATGAATCCTGCTCCGAACCTGATCCTGATCGGCCCGATGGGCGCCGGCAAAACCTGCATCGGCCGCCGCCTGGCCGAGCGCTTCACGCTGGACTTCGTCGATGTCGACCAGGCCATCGTCGATGCCACCGGCGCCAGCATTCCGGCCATTTTCGAGCACTCCGGCGAAGCCGGCTTCCGCAGCCATGAACGCGAGGCGCTTGCCCGCGTGCTGGGAGGTCGCGGCCAGCTGGTCTCCACCGGTGGCGGCGCGGTGCTGGATCCGGACAACCGTGCACTGATCGCCCAACGCGGCTTCGTGGTCTACCTGCGGGTCAGCGTGGCCGCGCAGCTGGAACGCCTGGCCCGCGACAAGGGCCGGCCGCTGCTGCAGCGCCCGGACCGCGAGCAGGTGCTGCACGATCTTGCCGCACACCGCGACCCGCTGTACCGCGAACTGGCCGACCTCACCCTTGATACCGACCCGTATACCGCTGCCGACGCGACCGCCCACCTGGTGGTCAAGCTGGCCACGCAATGGCAGCGCCAGGACCTGACCGCATGACTTCCCCCGCCCTGCTGCAGGTCGCCGTTGGCGGCGACCGCCCCTACTCCATCACCATCGGCGCCGGAGCCCAGGCCGATGGTGCTGCACTGGCCTCGCATGTTCGCGGCCGCCACGTGCTGCTGCTCAGCGACAGCGAAGTGGCCCCGCGCTATCTGGCGTCGGTCAAGCAGACGCTGTTGGCTGCCCGCCCCGACCTGATCGTCGGCGAGCACGTGCTGGCCGCCGGCGAAGCCTCCAAGACCCTGGCTGAATTCGGCCGCGCGATCGAAGCGCTGGCCGCACTCGGCGCCACCCGCGACGCCTGCGTGTTCGCCCTCGGTGGCGGCGTGGTCGGTGACCTCGCCGGTTTTGCCGCCGCCTGCTGGATGCGCGGCGTGGACTGCGTGCAACTGCCGACCACCTTGTTGGCGATGGTCGATTCGTCGGTAGGCGGCAAGACCGCGGTCGACATTCCGGCCGGCAAGAACCTGGTTGGCGCGTTCCATCCACCGCGCGCGGTCATCGCCGATACCCGCGTGCTGGCCACCCTGCCGCCGCGCGAGCTGCGTGCTGGCCTGGCCGAAGTGGTGAAGTACGGCGCGCTGGGTGATGCCGTGTTCTTCGAATGGCTGCAGCAGCATGCCGATGCGCTGCTGGCCGGCGAAGACAACGTGCTTTCGGAAGCCATCGCGCGCAGCTGCCGGCACAAGGCCGCCATCGTCGAGCGCGATCCGTTCGAGAAGGGCGAGCGCGCCCTGCTCAACCTCGGCCATACCTTCGGCCATGCCATCGAGACCGAGCAGGGCTACGCGGCCCCGGGCCGCGACGCGCTGAACCATGGCGAAGCCGTAGCGGTCGGCATGGTGCTGGCCGCAAGGCTGTCCACCGAGCTCGGCCTGGCCGAGGATGCCGACCGCGCCCGCCTGCAGGCGCTGCTGGAACACCTCGGCCTGCCGGTGGCGATCCCGGCCGGGCTGGACCCGCAGGCCCTGCTCGGCCGCATGCGGCTGGACAAGAAGAACGTGGCCGGCCGCCTGCGCCTGGTGCTGTGGCGCGGCATGGGCCGCGCCGAAGTGGTGCCGGATGTGGATGAGGCGGTGGTGCTGAAGGTGCTGTCGTCCCGGTAGTGCCGGCCAGCCGCCGGCACGACCGCGTTGCGGCCGGGGTCACCCTGGCCCCGCTACAATCGGCGCCATGCACGTCTACCTGCAACATTCCGACGCCGGTGCGCAGGCACCGCGCTTCCTGCGCCTGAGCCTGCAGCCGGATCTGTTCGGCGGCTGGCAGCTGCTGCGCGAGAGCGGCCGCGTCGGTGCCCGCTCGCAGCTGCGGCGCGAGCTGTTCCTGCAGGCCGACGAAGCCCACCATGCTTTCGAGAAAGCCCGCGATGCCGAACTGCATCGCGGCTTCCAGATCCTTTCGCACGGCGACTGACGCCGCTGCCAACTTTCGTCCAAGGAATGCCCATCGTGACCAGCCCTCTCCGCAATGATCGCCTGCTGCGCGCCCTGCGCCGCGAACCGGTGGACTGCACCCCCGTCTGGCTGATGCGCCAGGCCGGACGCTACCTGCCGGAGTACCGCGCGACCCGGGCCAAGGCCGGCAGCTTCCTGGCCATGGCCAAGAATCCGGAGATTGCCTGCGAGGTCACCCTGCAGCCGCTGCGCCGGTTCCCCTTGGACGCGGCCATTCTGTTCTCGGACATCCTCACCATTCCCGATGCGATGGGCCTGGAGCTGTACTTCGTCGAAGGCGAAGGCCCGAAGTTCCGTCACCCGGTACGTGATGAAGCGGCCATCGCCAAGCTGGCGGTGCCGGACATGGAACAGGACCTGCGCTATGTGATGGACGCGGTGCGCCTGATCCGCCGCGAGCTGGACGGCCAGGTGCCGCTGATCGGCTTCTCCGGCAGCCCGTGGACACTGGCCTGCTACATGGTGGAAGGCGGCGGCAGCAAGGACTTCGCGCGCATCAAGGCGATGGCACTGAACCACCCGCAGGCCCTGCACCGCCTGCTGGAGGTCACCACCGACGCGGTGATTGCGTACCTGGGCGCGCAGCGCGCGGCCGGCGCGCAGGCGCTGCAGGTGTTCGACACCTGGGGCGGCGTGCTGTCGCCGGCGATGTACCGCGAGTTCTCGCTGCGTTACCTGCAGCGTATCGCCGAGGGCCTGGAGCGCGGCGAAGGCAGCGAGCGCACGCCGCTGATCCTGTTCGGCAAGGGCACCGGCCTGCACCTGGAAGCGCTGTCGCAGACCGGCGCCGATGCGCTCGGCCTGGACTGGACGCTGGACCTGGACGAGGCGATGCGCCGTACCGGTGGCCGCGTCGCCCTGCAGGGCAACCTTGACCCGACCACGCTGTACGCCTCGCCGGATGCAATCGCCGCAGCCGCCGCGCGCGTGCTCGACACCTATGCTGCCGGCAACGGCGGCTCGCGCGAGGGCCATGTGTTCAATCTCGGCCACGGCATGTCGCCGGACATGGACCCGGCACATGTGCAGGTGCTGGTCGACGCGGTGCACGCGCACAGCCAGCGCTGAACACTGCGCACGCGGTTGCGGCGCGATGTTGATCGCGCCGTGACCCGCAGTGCGCGATCATGGTGGCCCCCACGCTGCACCGGCCGCACCCCATGTCCACATCGCCATCGACCTACAACCGCCAGCGCCCTCTGCTGTGGCTGGTTTCGTTGGCGATCTTCATGCAGATGCTGGACTCGACCATCGTCAACACGGCCTTGCCGGCGATGGCCGCCAGCCTGGGCGAAAGCCCGCTGCAGATGCAGTCGGTGGTGTTCAGCTACGCGCTGGCGGTGGCCACCTTCATTCCCGCCTCCGGCTGGATCGCAGACCGCTACGGCACCCGTCGCACCTTCCTGGTGGCGATCATCCTGTTCACGCTTGGCTCGCTGGCCTGCGCACTGGCCCAGCACCTGCACCAGCTGGTTGGTGCGCGCGTGCTACAGGGCATCGGCGGTGCCATGCTGCTGCCGGTCGGTCGGCTGGCGGTGATGCGCTCGGTACCGCGCGAAGATTTCCTGCGCGCGATGAGCTTCATCGCCATCCCGGCCCTGGTCGGCCCGCTGATCGGCCCGACGCTGGGCGGCTGGCTGGTCGAAATCGCGTCGTGGCACTGGGTGTTCCTGATCAACCTGCCGATCGGCGTGATCGGTTTCATCGCCGCGATGAAGATCATGCCCGACCACTACGCCAGCCATCGCACCCGTTTCGACCTGCGTGGCTACATCATGCTGGCCTTCGCGATGGTGGTGCTGTCGTTGGCACTGGACGGCATCTCCGGGCTCGGAACGCCACATGCGCTGGTGATGCTGATGACCGTGGCCGGCCTGGCGGCGCTGGTGGGTTACTGGCTGCACGCGGCCAATTCGACGGCGCCGTTGTTCTCGCTGGCACTGTTCCGCGTACCCAGCTACCGCATTGGCATCCTCGGCAACCTGTTCTCGCGCATCGGCAGCAGCGCCATGCCAATGCTGATCCCGTTGCTGCTGCAGGTCGGCCTGGGCCTGGGCCCGATGAACGCCGGCCTGATGATGGTGCCGGTGGCAGCCGCCGGCATGGTATCGAAGAAGCTGGCAGTGAAGCTGGTGGAGCACTACGGCTACCGCCGCGTGCTGATGGTCAACACCGTGCTGGTGGGCCTGGCGATGGCCAGCTTCATCCTGATGACACCCGGCCAGCACCTGGCCTGGCGCCTGCTGCAGCTGGCCTTCTTCGGTGCGGTCAATTCGCTGCAGTTCACTGTGATGAACACGGTGACCCTGCGTGACCTGGACCGCGAGTTCGCCAGTTCCGGCAACAGCCTGCTGTCGATGGTGATGATGCTCGCCGCCGGTTTCGGTGCAGCTGCAGCCGGCAGCCTGCTGGCCGCGTTCGGCAATCACCTGGACAGCAACAGCGCGACCGCGGCGCTGCATGCGACGTTCCTGTGCGTGGGCGCGATTACCCTGACCTCGACGATGATCTTCTGGCAGCTGCCCGATACCAAGCCGGAGCCACGGCAGGTCGAGCACGTAGCGGAATAAGGGGGTTCGGCAGGGCCTGCGGCCCTGCACCCGCTACACGCAACGGCAACAGCTGAAGCAACAGCCAAAGCAGAATTCCGTGGGATGGCGGGGTACCGTGGGTTTGCGGGGCCGCCGTGAACCCGTCCATGGGGGCTTGGTCGCCGCATCCATGCGGCTCACACCCCGCAAACCCACAGCACCCCGCCTTCGACAGTTTCCCGGTGGCCTGTAGATCCACGCCATGCATGGATGAATCTCCATCGAGATCGAATATTTCGAATTGAAATCGAAACGCATCCACGCATGGCGTGGATCTACCGCAGATCGCAGGATTCTGTCGAAGGCGGGGTGGGTCCGGTGGCGGGAGTGTCCGCGGCATGGATGCCGCGGCCAAGCCCCCATGGATGGGTTTACGGCGTCTCCCGCCACCGGATCCACCCCGCCATCCCACAGGAAGCCAGCTTTTGCTTCGGCTGTTGCTTCAGCTGTTGCCGTTGCGTGTAGCGGGTGCAGGGCCGCAGGCCCTGCCGAACCCCTACCTGCCCATCACCCGGGCGATCGCTTCCACCAGCAGCTCACCGGTCACCGGCTTGCGCAGGAAGCCACCGATGCCTGCCGCTTCCACCTGCTGCTGCAGGTCCGGATCGGTCCGCGCGGTCACTGCCAGCAGCGGCAGCATGTAGCCCTGGTTGCGCAGGTGCTGGGCCAGTTCGAAACCGCTCAGGCCGGGCAGGTCCAGGTCCAGCAGGCCGACGTCGAAATCGCCGGCACTGATTTCACGCAGCGCCGCCAGCGCATGGCCCGCATGCACCACCTCATGCCCACGCGCACTCAGCAGGCCGCGCACCACGTCGGCCACGGTCGCGTCATCCTCGACCAGCAGCACCCGCAGTGGCGGCATGTTGGCCGCGTCCTCGCGGTGCGTTTCGCCATCCGCTTCGGCATTGGCATCGACCACCAGCGGCAACGGCAGCGTCACGCCGAAGCAGGTGCCTCGGCCCAGCTGGCTCTCCACCTGGATACGCCCCTGCATTGCCTGTGCCAGTTCGCGGCAGATCGCCAGGCCCAGACCGCTGCCGCCGTACTGCGCGGCAGTGCGGGCGCCGTCGGCCTGCTCGAAACGGCGGAACAGACGCTGCTGCTGTTCCTGACTGATGCCCGGACCGGTGTCACGCACTTCGAAATGCAGCGCGCGCAGCTCAGCGTCGCTGCGCGCATGCAGGGTGATGGTGCCGCGGCTGGTGAACTTCACCGCATTCGAGAGCAGGTTGAGCAGGATCTGCCGCACCCGCATCGAGTCTCCCGTGGCCTGCAGGCCAGGCGGCAGCTGGTTGTCGAGGGTGAAGCGCAGGCCCTTCTGTGCGGCCAGCGGCCCCATCAGCGCCGCCAGATCCTGCAGCAGGCAGCTCAGCGCGAACGGCTTGGACTGCAGTTCCAGTCGCCCGGACTCGATACGTGCCAGGTCCAGCGCATCGTTGACCAGGTGCAGCAGATGTTCGCCAGCGTGACGGATCGACTGCGTATAACCGCGCTGCTGTGGATCCAGCGGCGAGGCCAACAACAGTTCGCTCATGCCGAGCACACCGGTCATCGGCGTACGTATCTCGTGGCCAAGATTGGCGAGGAAACGGGTCTTGGCCGCCGATGCCTGCTCGGCCAGTTCCTGCTTGTGCAATGCCAGTTGATAGGCGTGGCGACGCTGCAGGCGGCGGCGGTACAGCCAGGCAAACCAACTGGTCAGCAGCAGTGCGATGGAAGCCAGTACCAGCAACCCGGACAGGCTGCGCCACCACGGCGGCTGCACGCGGAACTCCAGGCTCTGCACCCGCGACCAGACGTGGTCGGCCGAGCGCGCCTGGACTTCCAGGCGATAGCTGCCCGGGGCCAGGCGCGAGAAAAGACGCTCGCCGGCGGGCCCCACTTCCACCCAATCGGGGTCATAGCCGGCCAGCCGGTAGCGGTAGCTGTTGGAGGCAGAATCGGCGAACGACAGCAGCCGCGCGACGATGCGCAGGTCACGGTCGCCATCGGCGATCTGCAACGGCGTGTCATGGGTCAGGTCCAGCACCTGCTCGTTGCGGCGGACTTCGACCCGTTCGATCACCAGCGGCGCGCGCCGTACCGAGGGCCGCACCTGTTCCGGGTCGAACACCACCACGCCAGCCGGCGTGCCGGCTACCAGATGGCCGTCCCCCGACATCACCAGCGTGTGCTCGCGGAACTCCTGGCTGGGCAGGCCATCGTGCACACCATACAGGCGCACGCTCTGGCCATCGGCACCGACCCGCACCAGGCCGCGCGCGCTGGTCGCCCAGGCCACGCCCTGCGCGTCGACCACCAGCCCGGACGCCGAGATCGCCGGGTAGCCCTGCTCGGCGCCGACCACGGTCTGCCGTTCCAGCCGCCCCTGGCTCCAGCGATAGCGCGACAGGCGCCCATCTTCGGACAGCCAGACCTGGCCATCACGACCGACGTGCAAGGCATGGATCGCGGTCGCCGGAGCCCCCGGCACCGGCTGGAAGCGCTCGCTTTCCGGCAACCACTGCAGCAGGCCGCGGCTGCTGGCCAGCCACACATGGTCCTGCGGCCCGCATTCCACATCAAGATTGAGCTGCCCCTGCTGCAGACCACGCTGGCCATTGTTGAGCTGGCGACGCAGGCGCCCATCGAGGTCGCGCTGCTGCAGGCCCGACGACAGCATCAGCCAGAGGCTGTCGCCGTCACAGGTCGTCATCGATTCGATGACGCCTTCCATGGTTGCGTCGGCACCGGCATCACGGCCCCAGCGTCGCAGATCGCGCCGCTTCGGGTCGTAACGCAGCAGGGCGTCATTCGAGCCGATCCAGACCTGTCCGCGGCGGTCCTCGCGCACCGACGTCAGCCAGTGCATTCCGTTCACCCAGGTACGGTGCTGCTCGACCTTGCCGGTGTTCGGGTCGAAGCGGTCCAGCGCACCATGGCTGCCTACTGTCCAGATGCCGCCATTGCTGGATGGGCTGGTGCCCAGCACGAAAGCGTTGCGCAGCGAGCGGGGGTCGTCCTCCAGCCGCGACAGCACCGAGAACTGCCACCAGCGGGGCAGCAGGTGCCACAGCCCGGCATTGGTGCTGGCCAACCAGATGCCGCCTTCACGGTCCTCGTAGGCGCCAGTCCAGTTCGGTCGCACCGGGCCGCGTGCCACCGCGCTGTACAACGGGACGGTCTGGTACTGGCCGTCGACTGCACGGCCGAGGCCTGTGCGGGTGTCCAGCCAGTACCCGGCCTGTTCATCGCGCAGCATCATGCCCAGCACCTGCTCGCCCTCGGGCAGCTTCCACGGCGGCGCTTCGAAGCGACCATCGGGGCGGCGCACGATGGCTCCGGCCATCGTACTGATCCACAGGCTGCCGTCGGGCTCGGCGGTCAGGCCATTGATCAGGAGGCTGGGGATGAGGTCGGTGCCGATGCGCTCGAAATCGGTGCCGGTCCAGCGCGCAACGCCGTGCTTGGTTCCAACCCACAGACTGCCGTCAGCCAGTGTCGCCAGATACGGAACCGATGCCGCCGGCAGACTGCGCGGATTGTTGGCTTCCGGCAGGAAACGCTGCAGGCGGTCCTGGTTGTCCAGGCGGTACAACCCGCCCTCGTGGGTGCCGAACCAGATCGAACCGTCCGGCGTGGTCGCCAGGCTCCAGACCGTGTTGGTGCCCATCAACGGCTGGCTGCTGCGATCGTAGAAATGCAGTTGGCGGCGATCGGCCGACATCCGCACCAGGCCTGCATTCTCTGTGCCGATCCAGAGCTGGTTGCGCGCATCGACCAGTACCGTCCAGATGCGGTTGTCGCGCAGACCGTCCTCCGAACGCCAGATCCGGTAGTTGCGCCCGTCGTAGCGGGCCAGGCCATCGTTGGTAGCGATCCACAGGTAGCCGTAGCGATCTTCGGCCATCCGATTGACAGTGTTGGACGGCAGGCCGTCGAACACCGTCACCTGGCGCGGGCTTGGCGGCACCGGCTGCGCGGCAGCGGGTGACAGGCAGCACAGCAGGACCAGCAGCAGCATCGCCGCCCGCAGATACACCACCGATTGCCTCCTCACGCTGCCCTGATGATTCCCGCGCTGCGGGCGTCGGCATGGTAAACCGAAAGTAGCGCCGTTCACGCCAGGCGCCGACGCTTTCACGTTGCCGTCTGTCGCTTTGCACGGGCCTGGACGATTGCCGCTACCAGCATGTCGCCGGTAACCGGTTTGCGCAGGAAGCCATCGAAGCCGGCAGCCAGAACCTGCGATTCGGCATAGGCATCGGAACGGGCAGTCACCGCGACCAACGGCAGCTCGTACCCCAGGGCACGCAGTTGGCGGGCAATGGCGGTGCCGTCCAGCGCCGGCAGATCGAGATCGAGCAGGCCCACGTCGAAGCCATCGGTGGCGATCTCCGACAGCGCGCCCAGGCCATGCAGAACGTGTACCACGTCATGACCGCGGCCGCGCAACAGGCCCGCGATGACCTCGGCCACGGTGACATCGTCCTCGACCAGCAGGATGCGCAGCGGCGGCAGGTTCGGCTGCGCCGGAACATCGCCCGCTGCGACGGCGGGCTGCCGTGTCCAGGGCAGCGGCAACCGTACCCGGAAGCGCGCGCCCTTGCCCGGTTGGCTGTCCACTTCGATGCGCCCGCCCATCGCCACGGCCAGCTCCTGGCAGATCGCCAGGCCCAGCCCGCTGCCGCCGTAGCGCGATGCCGTACGAGGGCCATCGGCCTGTTCGAAGCGGTGGAACAGGCGATCCTGCTGCTCGGCATTGATGCCTGGGCCACTGTCATGCACCTCGAAGCAAAGGCCACCGCCGTTCTCCTCCAGGCGCACTGCCAGGCCAACATGGCCGCGCTCGGTGAACTTGATCGCGTTGCCCAGCAGATTGAGCAGGATCTGCCGCACGCGCATCTCATCACCGCTGACACTGATCGGTCCAGGCGGATCTTCGCCACGCTGGAACTCCAGCTTGCGCTGCGTCGCCATCGGCTGCATCAGTGCCTGTACCTGGTCGAGCAGGCCCACCAGGTCGAACGGGTGCAGGTCCAGCTCCAATCGACCGGCCTCGATGCGCGCGAGGTCCAGCGCATCGTTCACCAGGCGCAGCAGATGGCTGCCGGCCTGCTGGATCGAACCGGCGTAGCTGCGCTGCACCGGGTCCAGCGGCGTGGCCAGCAGCAGCTCGCTCATGCCAAGTACGCCGGTCATCGGCGTGCGCACCTCATGGCCCAGCGTGGCAAGGAACCGGCTCTTGGCCTGCGAGGCCTGTTCGGCCAATTCCTGCTTGTGCACGGTCAACTGCCATTGCTGGCGGCGACGCAGGCGCGCCCGGATCGACCACACCAGGATAAGCAGCAGCAGCGAGCCGATCAAAATGTAGCCGAAGATCGCCATGCCGCTGCGCCACCAGGGCGGAAGCACCTTCACCTGAAGTTGCTGCGATGGCGTCCATGCGCCACTGGAGGTGGCTGCCTGCACTTCGATGAGATAGCTGCCGGTGGGCAACCGGGAAAGCGTGCGCTGGCCGTCACCGCCCTGCTCCACCCAGTTCTGGTCGTAACCGCGTACCTGGAAGCGGTAGCGGTTGCCCTGCGGGTTGGCGTACGACAGGAGTCGGGCGTCGATCTGCAGATCACGATCATCCGGTCCCAACAGCAACGTGCCGGTGTTCGGCAGCGGCTGCCAGCCACGCGCATCGTCGCGGCGCACGCGGACCTCGGCGATCACCAGCGATGATTCCGGCAACACAACGTCGGAGGCATTCACGTCGAAGGCCACCAGGCCGGTCTGGGCAACCGCAAGCACACGTCCATCGGCATTCACCGCCGGTGGTCGGCTGGTGAATTCGGCATCGGAAAGGCCATCGCGTTCATTGAACAACTGCAGGCGTCGTGCCTTGGGATCCCAGCGCAGCAGACCGCGCGGCGTGGTCGCCCACAGGCGGCCGTTGTCGGCCAGCGCCAGGCCCCCCATGCTGACTGGCGGCACGCCGGCGCTTCCATCGACGCGCTGGATCAGGCGCAGGCTCATGCCATCCCACTGGTAGCGCTCGAGCGCGCCCTGGCGGGCCAGCCACAGTTGTTGCGGATCAATCCACACCAGATCGTAGATCAGACCACGGGAGACCCCCGGCACCGGCTCGAAGCGTCCGGCCTGTTCGCGCCAGAGACCCATGTCGCCCATTACCCAGACCTTGCCCTGGGCGTCGAAACGGATCTGCTCGATAGGCGAATCGGCCGACTTGCGGAAGTCGTCCAGCGGATAGCTGCGCAGCACACGGCCGTCGGCACTGCGCTGCTGCAGGCCCAGGTTCATCACCGAAAGCCAGATCGTTCCGTCGGGTGCCTGGCGCATCAGGTCGATGCGCTGGCGCAGGTCGGCTCCCCCCTCGATGTGCCAGTCATGCAGCGCGCGTGTCGCTGGGTCATACACGCTGATACGGCCGGCACGCCCCAGCCACAGGCGCCCACCCGGCCGCGGCAGCACCGACCACACTGCCCCGCTGCCGATCTCGCGATCGCTGGCCAGCAACTTCAGTGCTCCCTGCGCGTCCAGCTGGTACACGCCATGTGCCGAGCCGACGTAGTAATTCTGGTCATCGCTGGCTGCACTCAGCAGGTACTGGCTGTCCAGCGGCTTGCCATCAAGCTGGTTCCAGATCGAAAACCGGCGCCAGTCCGGCGGCAGGTAGGCCAGGCCCTGGGTCAGCAGCGCCACCCACAATCCGCCCTCGTGGTCCTGCAGCAGATCAAGCACGCCGCTCTGGGCAGTGAGGAAGCCGCTGCCGCGGTCGCCCTCGAGCCGCCGCAGTGCGCTGGCGTCGCCGCGCAGCAGGCCGTCGGACGTGCCCGCCCAGTAGCCTCCCTGGCGATCGGCCAGCACCAGCGCCGAACGCAGGCGGGCGCTGTCGCTCCAGCGCGGACGGCTGACCCGGTCTTGTGCATCGATGCGGTACAGCCCGTCGTTCTGGCTGCCGATCCAGATCGAGCCATCCGGATCACGGCTCATCCGCAGCACGCTCAACGCGCCCAGCTCACGCGCTGCCACGGACTCGAACCCACGGCCGTTCCAGCGCGCCACCCCGCTCTCGGTGCCGATCCACAGCCGCCCCTGCGCGTCAACCAGGCTGCTGTAGATGGTGTTGCTGGGCAGGCCGTCCATGCGGGTCGGGTCGTGCTTGAAGAAGCGCAGGCTACCGTCCTCTCCGAACCGGCAGACCCCCTGGCTGCTGGTGCCGATCCAAAGCGCATCCTCGGCGTAGGCCAGCGTCCAGAACTGGCTCATGCAGGGGCCGTTGACCGCATCGAAGGTCTTGAAGCGTTCGCGGTCGGCATCCAACCGGGCCACGCCCTTGCCATTGATGCCGACCCAGACGCGATCCAGGGGATCGACCAGCAGGGTCTCGATCTCATTGCCGGGCAGCGAGCCCGGCTGCTCGGGGTCGTGTTCCCAGACCCGCAGGGCGCCCCCGTCATAGCGCACCAGGCCGCCGTCGGTGGCCGCCCAGATATGCCCCTGGCGATCCTCGGCCAACGCCAGCACCATGCGCGAGGGCATGCCTTCGGCGGCACCGAAACGGCGCAGGCGCGGTGTTTCTGCCATGTCCGGGGCCGCAGCTGCAGTGGCCAACGCCATCAGCAACAGCCCCATGCCCACGATGCCTCGACACCACAGGCGCCAGCTGCTCGTCATCCTGAACCCCCTGTCCTGGTCCGATTGTCACACAGGGCTGGGTTCATGACTGCAACAGCCTGTTTCCACCGATAGACCCACCACGAACTGTTGCAGCCATGCACGCATCGTTGGCAGGGGCCTGTGCGTATGATCACAGCGTCCCCCTTCCGGAGCCCGCCATCGATGCGTCCCAGCCTGGCCCTGCTGCCGATGCTGCTTGCCACCGCGCCCGCCTGGGCGGATGCAGATACCTATCGCCTCGATCCGGTGCATACCCGTGTGCTGTTCACCATCGACCACGCGGGTTACTCGCAGGCGATGGGCGCGGTCTCCGGCAGTGAAGGACGCCTGCAGTTCGATCCCGACAACTGGCGCGAAGCCACACTGGACGTCGAGGTTCCCGTGTCGCGATTGGACCTTGGTGATGCCAAATGGAACCAGGCCACGCTGGCGCGCAGCCTGCTGGATGGTGAGCGTTTCCCGAAGGCACACTTCGTCTCCAGCCGGGTCGAACCGATCGATGCCAGACGCGCCCACGTGATCGGCACCCTGACCCTGCGCGGGGTCAGCCAGGAGATCACGCTGGACGTGACCCTCAACGCCATCAAGCGCTACCCCCTCCCCCCGTTCCGACGCACCGCCGGTTTTTCCGCCAGCACCACGCTGAGCCGGCGCGCGTTCGGCATCACCGCCTGGCCGGGCGTCATCGGTGATGCAGTACAGCTGAGGATCGAGGCTGAAGCCACCCTCGACCGCAGCGACGCCCCGGGAACTCCCGCTCCCGTTCCACACTCCCACCCCAAGACGGCCCCCTAGAGGACCCTTCATGACCGCCAAGAACACCCCCGCCGCCTGGGGGAGTGTCAGCCAGATCCTGCATTGGTTGATCGCATTGCTGATCCTCGCCCTGGGCGTGGTCGGCCTGACCATGGGCGAACTGCCCAAGACCCCCAAGTACTTCTGGGTCTACACCGCACACAAGTCGATTGGCATCACCGTGCTGGCGCTGGTGCTGTTCCGCCTGGGCTGGCGCCTGTATGCCGGTGCACCGAAGCCGGTACCGGGCGTGCCCAGCTGGCAGGAACGCATCGCCAGTGCCACCCACGTGCTGTTGTATGTGCTGATGTTCGCAATCCCGCTGTCGGGCTGGCTGTACGACTCGGCCAGCGGCCTGCGCCCGTTCCGCTGGTTCGGCCTGGTTGATGTTCCCAAGCTGAGCGGCCCGGACCCGCAGGTCGTTGCCGTCTCCCACGCCATCCACGAATACGGCTTCTGGCTGTTGATCGCGGTGGTGCTGGCCCATGCCGGTGCCGCCTTCTACCACCACCTGTTCCAGCGCGATGCGACCTTGTCCCGCATGTTGCCGCGTGGCTGGCTCGCCTCTCCTCACAAGGACTGACCGATGAACCTGAAACTGACCACCCCGGCCGCCGTGGCCGCCGCCCTGGCCGGCATGCTGGCCACCGCTCCGGCGTTCGCCGCCGACTATGCGCAGGCGCCCGGCGCCGGCTCGATCCTGGTGTTCGCCACCAAGTACGACGGTGAAGTGTTCACCGGCAGCTTCCCGGGCTTTGCCACCAAGCTCAGCTTCGACCCGGCCAACCCGGCCGCGGGCTCGCTGGACGTGGTGATCCCGCTGGCCAGTGCCAAGAGTGGCAACAGCGACCGCGATTCGACCCTGCAGACCGCCGACTTCTTCAACGTCGGCAAGTTCGCCACCGCGCGCTACACCGCCAAGGGCTTCCGCGCGGTGGGCAATGACCAGTTCGCTGCGGACGGCACGCTGGAACTGCGCGGCGTCAGCAAGCCGGTCACCCTCACCTTCACCTGGAAGCCGGGCACCCAGCCGGTGTTGACCGGCAAGGCCACGGTCAAGCGCCTGGACTTCGGCGTCGGCAGCGGTGACTGGGCCGACACCAAGACCATCCCGGATGAGACCGCGATCAGCACGATCGTGAAGTTCGACGCGAAA
>NZ_JAOCLC010000029.1:0-60730 GCF_029845105.1 Stenotrophomonas sp. GD03654
TCCCGTGTGCTGCGAAGTTTCCTTCGTAGCGAGCCGCCCATTATGCCAGACTTTTTCAGTCCGTCAACACCTTCGTTCGATCATCTCGTTCGGCGGTGGTGGGCACCCTGTTGTCGCTGAAGCCCTTTGGTGGCGACCCCTGCGACGGGGGAGGAGAAGTATGTCCCTATTCCCATCGTTTGTGAAGGGGGTGTGGCGATTTTTTTCACCGGATGTTGCATCCGTTCATCCGTCGTGCTGCGGGAGGCCCCCGCCAAGAGCAGCCAAGCGTGGGCTTGGCTCTACAGGAGCATCAAGGAAGGGCCGGCTGCGCCGGCCCTTCCTTTGTCTCAGGCAGCGACCAGGCGCACGCGGGCGAAGGTGCGCTTGCCGACCTGCAGCAAGCCCTCGAAGCCCGGCTGCAGCACCTGCTGGCCGTCTTCCACTACTTCGCCGTCCACCTTGACCGCGCGTTCCTTGAGCTTGCGGTTGGCTTCGGAGTTGCTCGGGGTCAGTCCGGCCGCGGTCAGCAGTGCGGCGATACGCAGGCCTTCGGCCGGGATCGCCACGTCCTGCAGCGGCAGCTGGGTGATGTCGCCCTGCCCGGTCACCGCCGCTTCCCAGCCGGCAATGGCCTGCTCGGCCGCCGCAGCGTCGTGGAAGCGGGTCGCCAGTTCACGCGCCAGGCGCAGCTTGACCACGCGCGGGTTCAGGCCGCCATTGGCCACCTGCTCGCGCAGCTGCACGGCTTCAGCCTGGCTGATGTCGAAGGACAGCAGCTCGATCCAGCGCCACATCAGGGCGTCGTCCACCTTCATGGTCTTGGTGACGATGTCGATGGCCGGCTCGCTGATACCAATGTAGTTGCCCAGCGACTTGGACATCTTGTTGACGCCGTCCAGGCCTTCCAGCAGCGGCATGGTCAGCACCACCTGCGGCTTCTGGCCGTGGTGTTCCTGCAGGCCACGGCCCATCAGCAGATTGAACTTCTGGTCGGTACCGCCCAGCTCGACGTCGGCCTCCAGGGCCACCGAGTCGTAGCCCTGCACCAGCGGGTACAGGAACTCGTGGATGGCGATGGACTGCTGGGCGGCGTAGCGCTTGGCGAAGTCGTCGCGCTCGAGCATGCGCGCCACGGTGTGCTGGCCGGCCAGGCGGATCATGTCGGCCGCACCCATCTTGCCGAACCACTCCGAGTTGAAGCGGACTTCGGTACGGCTGCGGTCCAGCACCTTGAACACCTGCTCTTCATAGGTACGCGCGTTGGCCAGCACGTCCTCGCGGCTGAGCGGCTTGCGGGTCAGGCTCTTGCCGGACGGATCGCCGATCATGCCGGTGAAGTCGCCGATCAGGAAAATGACCTGGTGGCCGAGGTCCTGGAACTGGCGCATCTTGTTCAGCAGCACCGTATGGCCCAGGTGCAGGTCGGGCGCGGTGGGGTCGAAGCCGGCCTTGATCCGCAGCGGACGGCCTTCCTGCAGGCGCGCACGCAGATCCTCAAGCTTGAGGATCTCGTCGGCACCGCGGCCGATCAGGGCAAGGGCTTCTTCAATCGAGGACACGTGACTACTCCCGGCAACGCCGATTCTTGTGTGGGGTGTTAAAGCAAAGTTAACCCGATTGGCTTCACAAAAGCCAATGGGCACAAGGGTTTGACGCGGTTTTCTCAGGTGTCTATGGTAACCGGCGATCAGGCCCGCGCTCCCGGGCTGCCAGGAAAAAACCGCCGATGCACAATTCCGAACAAGGGCGCGCACGCAAGCAGCGCTTCCAGGAACGCCTCCACGTCCTGCACGACAACGCCCTGCATCGGAAGCTCAGGCAACATCTTCCCGCCGCCTTCAATGAACGCTGGACCCGGCGCCATTGGATGCACGCCAGCCTGTTCGCGACCATCGGCGCCCTGGTGGCGACCATCGTGCCCGGCTTCTCGCACACCATCGACGCGCCCTTCGCCGACAGCCATACCAGCCTGGCGCTGCCGTTGCCGCCGCTGACCATGGCCCGCCAGCAGCAGGTACCCGGTGACAGCTGGCAGGTGCTGCGGGTGCAGCGCGGCCAGACCCTGAGCGATCTGTTCGACAAGGCTGGCATCCCGGCCACCACCCTGCACCGGGTACTGGACCATCCGGGCGCGCGTGAGGCGCTGACCAAGCTGCGCCCGGGTGCCGAGATCGCCTTCGACATGCCGCTGTCCGGTGACCTGCGCAGCATCCGCTTCGACCGCGATGCCGAAAACCGGGTGGAACTGAGCCTGGCCGGCGACGACATCAAGGAGAAGGTGACCCAGCGCGAGACCTCTACGCGCACCGTGGTCACCAGCGGCGAGATCACCAGTTCGCTGTATGCCGCGGCCCGACGGGCCGGCCTGTCACCGTCGGCGATCGCGACGATGACCGACGACATCTTCAAGTACGACATCGACTTCTCGAAGGACCTGCAGCCGGGTGACCGCTTCAGCGTGGTGATGGATGAAACCTGGCGCGAAGGCGAGAAGGTGGACACCAGCAAGATCCTGGCGGCGACCTTCACCACCGGTGGCAAGACCTATTCCGGCTTCCGCTTCGACCGCAACGGCAAGTCCGAGTACTACGACATCAACGGCCGCTCGCTGAAGAAGAGCTTCATCCGCATGCCGATCCCCTTCGCACGCTTGAGCTCGACCTTCGGCGCGCGCAAGCACCCGGTGCTGGGCAAGATGCGCATGCACAAGGGCGTGGACTACGCCGCGCGCACCGGCACCCCGATCATGGCCGCCGGCGATGCCCGCGTACAGTTCGCCGGCGTGCAGCGCGGCTACGGCAATGTGGTGATCCTCGACCACGGCCGCGGCCATACCACCCTCTACGGCCACATGTCGCGCTTTGCGAACATCAAGACCGGCCAGCGGGTGGCCCAGGGCACGGTGATCGGCTATGTCGGCTCGACCGGCCTGGCGACCGGCCCGCACCTGCACTACGAATTCCGCGTCAACGGCGAGCACCGCAACCCGCTGACCGTGACCATGCCGCCGCCGGAGCCGCTGAAGGGTGCCGAGCTGGTCGCCTTCCGTGCGCAGACCGCGCCGGCGATGGCCCGCATCCAGGGCATGGAGAAGCTGATCTACGCCGACGCCAGCCCGGCACCGACCAGCCGCGACGAGGCCGCCCCCGAGGTTGCCAGCGCCAAGGACAGGCAGGCGACCGGCCGCAAGCGCGGCTGAGCGCCCTGCGTTGACGAAGAAGGACGCGGCAGCCCAAGCTTGCCGCGTCCTTTTTTTATGCCTGCCATGAACACGACTGCCGACGCTGACGCCCCCCTGTACCTTGGCCTGATGTCGGGCACCAGCGCCGATGGCATCGATGCCGCGCTGGTGCAGTTCCCCGCCGGCGGCGGCTGCCGCTTCGTGCACGGGCTGACCGCCCGCTGGGAGCCGGTGCTGCGTGCGCGGCTGGTGGCGCTGGGTGAGGGCGGCCCGCTGGACTCGCTGGAGGAGCTGGGCGAGCTGGATGCGCGGATCGCGATCAACTTCGCCGAAGCCGCCAA
The DNA here is from genome assembly GCF_029845105.1 of Stenotrophomonas sp. GD03654. Taxonomy (NCBI): domain Bacteria; kingdom Pseudomonadati; phylum Pseudomonadota; class Gammaproteobacteria; order Lysobacterales; family Lysobacteraceae; genus Stenotrophomonas; species Stenotrophomonas sp. GD03654. The sequence continues at coordinate 3,505 of NZ_JAOCLC010000029.1, forward strand.
CCAGCTGCTGGCCGAGGCCGGCGTGGATCGCAGCCAGGTGCGCGCGATCGGCTCGCACGGCCAGACCGTGCGCCATCGCCCGCTGGCCAACCCCGCCTTCACCGTGCAGTTGGGCGATGGCAACCGCATCGCGGAGCTGACCGGAATCACCACGGTGTCCGACTTCCGCCGCCGCGACGTGGCAGCCGGTGGCCATGGCGCACCGCTGATGCCGGCCTTTCACCTGGGCATGCTGGGCACCGCCGATGAGGACCGCGCGGTGCTCAACCTGGGCGGCATCGCCAACCTGACCCTGATCCCGCGCGAAGGTGCGGTGCGTGGCTTCGATACCGGCCCGGCCAACGCGTTGATGGATGCCTGGTGCCAGCGCCACACCGGCCGCACCTTCGATGCCGACGGCGCCTACGCCGCCAGCGGCGCGGTGGACGAAAGCCTGCTGGCCGGCTGGGGTTCGGACCCGTGGTTCGCGCTGCCGCCGCCGAAGAGCACCGGGCGCGAGCAGTTCCATCTGGCCTGGGCTGAGGCGCACATGGGCGAAGGCCAATACGCTGCCGCCGATGTGCAGGCCACCCTGCTGGAGCTGACCGTGGCGACGGTGGCCGATGCGCTGCTGGCGCAGCAGCCGCAGACCCGGCGCCTGCTGGTCTGTGGCGGCGGGGTGCGCAACCGGCAACTGATGAAGCGCCTGGCGGCGCGGCTGCCGGGGGTGCAGGTGGAGTCCAGCGCGGTGCACGGGCTGGACCCGGAGTACGTGGAGGCGATGGGCTTTGCGTGGTTGGCGCAACGGACGATGGACGGGCTGGCCGGCAATCTGCCGAGCGTGACCGGGGCGAAGGGCCCGCGGATCCTGGGTGCGATCCACCTGGCGTGAGTGGCGTCATCCGCGCAGGTGAGGCACCGTTGTAGAGCCGAGCCATGCTCGGCTTCGCGTGGGCCGGGCCAAGAGCAGCCGAGCATGGCTCGGCTCTACAAAGGCGCTAATCGAAGCCCTGCCCTGCGGGCAGGGCCTGCAGGGCGGCGATGGCGTCGGAGAGGGCGTCCACTTCGGGATCGCCGAAGCCGGAGCGAACCTCAAGTTCACTGCTGAACAGACCCTGCTCCAGCAAGGCAGCGCAGGTCTGTTCGTGGGTCCAGCCGCGGGCGACCGCGACACGTCGGATGCGTTCCAGCAGCAGCGGGTCCAAGTCCCGCAGCACAACGTCGGCCATGCTCACTTCCCCGTTCGCAAGGCACCGCCCCCTCGGCGCGTCGGGGGCGATGATCCCGCAGACCGGGCGGGCAGGCAATCAGGTGGCGCTGGCGGCCTGACGACGGCGCTGCTGCAGGATCAGCAGGGCGCAGAGGATCACCACCGGGATCGCCACCAGCGCGGTACCGACGAAGAACAGCGCGTAGCCTTCCAGCAGCGTCCGACCCTGTGCGAGCGTCTGTACCGACCACCCGGAGAGCCCCTTGAGCGCCTTGCCGGGCATTGCGTAGAACGAACTCAGCAGCGCGTACTGGGTTGCGGTATATCCGATGCTGGTCAGGCTCGACATATAGGCGATCAGCGCCGTACCGGCGAAACCGCTGGCGAAGTTGTCGATTGCCATGGCCACGGCGAAATGGGTCGTGTCCGGGCCCGAATAGGCCAACCAGGCAAACGCCAGGTTGGAGGCCGGACCCAGCACGGCACCCACCATCAGCGCCGCCAGCACCCCCCAGCGAACCGAGACCAGGCCCGCCGCAGCAATGCCGACGAAGGTCGCGACCAAGCCCACCGAGCCACGCACAGCGCCAACGGTGTCCTCGTCCAGGCCAAGATCGACGTAGAACGGATTGGCCATCGGCCCCATGACGAAGTCGGCCATGCGATAGACGCTGATGGCCACCAGGATCAGGATCGCGCCACTGCGATGCTCGCGGACGAAGGCGATGAACGGCCCCGCCACGGCGTCGAACAGTCCGCGCGGCGTCCACAGGGAGGTCGCCTGTGCCTGCACGGCAGCCACTTCCCGCGCGGGTTCACGGGCCATGACCACGGCCACCACGCCAAGCGCCATCAGCACAGCCATGATCTCGTAGGAGACCTGCCAGCCAACACGGGCCGCGATGATCAGGATCAACGCATCTGTGACCAGCAATGCAGTGCGGTAGCCCAGTGCGGAGGATGAGGTCAGCAGTCCAAGCTGCTCGCTGTTGTCAGCACTTTCAATGCGCCAAGCATCGATGACGATGTCCTGGGTGGCCGAAGCAAACGCCACGATCACGGCCATCACGCCGAACACGACAATGTGCTGCCAGGCGATGCCCAGGAACTGGATCTGGCCCCCCTTCGGCTGGACCAGCGCCATGCCGACCAGGCCCACCACCACAACCAGCTGCGACAGCAGCATCCAGCCACGGCGGCGGCCAAAGCGGCCGAACAGAGGCACGTCGGTCTTGTCGACGATCGGTGCCCACAGGAACTTCATGGTGTAGGCCAGCCCGACCCATGACAGGAAGCCGATCGTGCTCAGCTCGATGCCTTCCTTGCGCATCCAGAAGCCGAGCGTGTTGCCCACCAGATAGATCGGCAGGCCGGAACTGAAGCCGAGCAGCAGCATCGCCAGCACCTTGCGCTGGCTCAGGTTGGAAACCACCTGCTGCCACGGCCGGCGCGGCTTGGCAGCCTCGGTCACAGGTCGTAGTCCACGGTGAACGGCGCGTGGTCGGAGAAGCGCTCGTCGCGGTAGATCGAGCAGCTGCGCAGGCGGTCACGCAGGCCCGGGGTGATGAACTGGTAATCGATGCGCCAACCGACGTTGTTGGCACGGGCGGCGCCGCGGTTGCTCCACCAGGTGTAGTCCTCGCCGGTGGGATTGAGCAGGCGGTAGGCATCGGCCCAGCCACGGCCGGCGGCGACATCAGTGGCCTGGCCGTGGTCGGCGCACAGGGCGTTGAGCCAATCGCGCTCCTCCGGCAGGCAGCCGGAGTTTTTCTGGTTGGACTTCCAGTTCTTGATGTCCAGCGCCGAACGCACGATGTTCCAGTCGCCGCACAGCACGTAGTCGCGGCCGCTGCGCGCCCACTCCTCCAGGATCGGCCGCAGCCATTCCATCACTTCGAACTTGAAACCCTGGCGCAGGTCGCCCGAGCTGCCGGACGGGATATAGAAGGAGACCACGCTGAGGTTGCCGTAGCGTGCCTCGATGTAGCGGCCTTCGTCGTCGAACGGGGCCCAGCCCAGCGAGGTGATGACCTGGTCCGGCTCGCGCTTGCTGTAGATCGCCACACCGCTGTAGCCCTTCTTGGTGATGGCATCGCGGTAGAAGCAGTGGTGGCCATCCGGGCGGAACATCGGGTCGGTCAGCTGGTCTTCCTGGGCCTTGGTTTCCTGGATGCACAGGACGTCGGCGTCCTGGGCACGGAACCAGTCGAGGAAGCCCTTGGTCGCGGCGGAACGGATGCCATTGGCGTTGAAACTGATGATGCGCATGCGGGGGACCTGCGGCGGGAAACCGGGCAAGCATACCGGTTGCCCGTGGGGCTGCGCAGTCCGCCAAGCCGGGCTGCGATGCCCTTCACACGGGCCCGGACGAGCGCGAAACGCCCAGCTGGATTAGGATTTGTGCTCCAAATGAAGATGAATCGAGTTTTGATGAGCGACCACCGCCACCGTTTCCTGCAGCTGGCCCTGACTGCCGACGCCCTGCGCTTCGGCCAGTTCACCCTCAAGTCCGGCCGGCTGAGCCCCTATTTCTTCAACGCCGGTCGTTTCGACTCCGGTTCGCTGCTGTCGCAGCTCGGCGCCTGCTACGCCGATGCCATCGATGCCACCGGAATCAAGTACGACGTGGTGTTCGGCCCGGCCTACAAGGGCATTCCGCTGGCCACCGCGATGGCCTGTGAGCTGGCCCAGCGCGGCCGCGACCTGCCGCTGTCGTTCAACCGCAAGGAAGCCAAGGACCACGGCGAAGGTGGCCAGCTGATCGGCGCCGACATGCAGGGCAAGCGCGTGCTGATCGTCGACGACGTGATCACCGCCGGTACCGCGATCCGCGAAGCGCTGGGCATCATCCGCGCCGCCGGTGGCACCCCGGCCGGCATCGTGGTGGCGCTGGACCGTCAGGAGATCGCTTCGGAAACCGATCGCCGTTCGGCGGCGCAGTCGGTGGCCGAGGAAGCCGGCATTCCGGTGATCGCCGTGGCATCGCTGGCCGATCTGCTTGATTTCGCCTCCGGCAACCCGGAACTTGTGGGTTACCGGCAGCCGCTGGAAGCCTACCGGGCCCAGTACGGCGTCCGTTCGATCCGCTGACCGACCCAGGGGAAAGGTCATGTCCCGAGTTCCTGCTGTGCTCTTTGCCGGCCTGCTGCTGGCCGTACCGTTCACCGTGCCGGCGCAGCCGCGGGGCGGCGACAAGACGGAAAAGAAGCTGTACTGCTGGAACGAGGGCAAGGAGCGGATCTGCAGTGATTCGCTGCCGGCCGATGCGGTCAACCATGCCCGCGAGGAATTCAACGCGAAGAGTGGCCTGCGCAATGCGCAGGTCCAGCGCGCGTTGACCGACGAAGAGCGCGCCGCCGCCAGCACGGTGGCCGCGCAGCAGCAACTGGATCTGATGGCCGAGCAGACCCGCCAGCGCACCGAGCAGGCGATGCTGACCACCTATGGCAGCGAGGACGACCTGCGCCGGGTGTTCGCCGAGCGCCAGGAAGTGCTGGACAACAACCTGAAGACGGCCGAGTACAACGTCACCAGCCTGCGTGAGTCGCTGGTGGCTCTATTGTCGGCGGCCGGTGACCGCGAACTGGCCGGTGCCAAGGTGGCCGACAAGCAGGCCGAGGCGATCCGCCAGCGGCACGTGCAGCTGCAGTCGCAGCAGCGCCTGCAGGCCGGGTTCCTGCAGCAGCAGCAGGCGCTGAAGGCTGAGATCGACAGCACCCTGCAGCGCTATCGCGAGCTGAAGGGGCTGGTGCCGGCGAGCCAGGCTCCGTGATTCCCGGGTAGAGTCGAGCTTGCTCGACTGTTCCTGCCCGAGAATCAGTCGAGCAGGCTCGACTCTACGGAAAGCATCACCCGGCATGGCGGGGGATACAGAAGGCGGGGCCTGGTTACGGCTTGGCCCATCGAATTTATGCACTCTTTACGCGTCGGCCCGGTCCGGCGCGTAGTGCGTTTATGGGGGGCAGGACGACGATGACGGCCTGAGGTGGAGGGGTTCCACCAGGACGCTATTGCAATGTCCCCCTGGCTGTCGTTGTTGTGTGGCGTGCTGGTGCTGGTCGCCGCCGCCTATCTTCTTTATGTCGTGCTGCGGCCCGAGTCGTTCTGAGCGGAGCCGGCCATGACTGAGATGCTTGTGATTATTGCCGCCAGCCTGCTGCTGGCGTGGCCGCTGGGCCTGTACCTGGCCCGCGTGATGCGTGGCACGCCGATGAAGGTCGACGTGCTGTTCCACTGGATCGAGAAGCCGCTGTACAGGGTGTTCGGTGTCGATCCATCGCGCTCGATGTCCTGGCGCGGCTACGTGCTGGCCTTCGTACTGAGCAACGTAGTGGTCGCGGTACTGACCCAGGCGGTGTTCATGACCCAGGCCTGGCTGCCGCTGAATCCGGATCAGATCCCGAACATGCGCTGGGACACCGCGCTGCACACGATGATCTCGTTCCTGACCAACACCAACCAGCAGCACTATTCGGGCCAGGCGCAGCTGTCCTACCTCTCGCAGATGACCGGCATCACCGGCCTGCAGGTGGTGACGCCGATGATGGGCCTGGCGCTGGCGGTGGCCACGCTGCGCGCGTTGTTCTCGCGTGCGCCGCAGACTGCGGCGGCCACCGGCAGCGGCGATGACCGCCAGGTGGCGGTGGGCAACTACTACGTGGACGTGGTGCGCCTGTGCGTGCGCTTCCTGCTGCCGCTGTGCCTGGTGTGGACGCTGGTGCTGACCAGCCAGGGCGTGCCATCGACGATGGCCGGTGGCCCACAGGCCACACCGATCGATGCCAGTGCCGGCATGGCCGCACAGAAGCTGCCGTTGGGCCCGGTAGCGGCGATGGTCGCGGCCAAGCAGCTGGGCGCCAACGGTGGCGGCTGGTACGGCCCGAACAGCAGCTTCCCGCTGGAAAACCCGACCCCGGTATCGAACATGCTGGAAGTGGTCGGCATCCTGCTGGTGCCGATGGCGGTGATCTTCATGATCGGTGCGTTCACTGGCCGGCGTCGCTTCGGCGCCCTGGTGTTCAGCTGCATGCTGGGCATGTCGCTGCTGTCCACCGGCGCGATGATGTGGAGCGAAGGGCATAGCGCCAGCGCCGCCACCCCGCTGCTGATGGAAGGCAAGGAAGTGCGCTTCGGTGCCGACGGCACTGCGCTGTGGGCGGCGGTGACCACCCAGGTCTCCAACGGTTCGGTCAACGGCATGCACGATTCGCTGGCACCGCTGAGTGGCGGCATCGCGATGGTCAACATGCTGGTCAGCGCGATCTGGGGCGGCATCGGTTGTGGCCTGCAGCAGTTCATCGTGTACCTGCTGCTGGGTGTGTTCCTGGCCGGGTTGATGACCGGACGTACGCCGGAACTGTTCGGCCGCAAGCTGGAGACGCCACAGGTGCGCCTGCTGGCCCTGCTGGTGCTGCTGCAGCCGATCACCCTGCTGGTGTTCACCGCGATCACCCTGGCCGTACCCGGCCTGGCGGGCACCTCCAACCCCGGTTTCCATGGCATCAGCCAGGTGTTCTACGAGTACGTCTCGGCCTACGCCAACAACGGCTCGGGCTTCGAAGGGCTGGGTGACGCCACGCTGTGGTGGAACCTGAGCTGCTCGCTGGTGCTGCTGCTGGGCCGCTTCCCGCTGCTGATCATCCCGCTGGTGGTGGCCGCACAGCTGGCCGCCAAGCGCCAGGCGCCGGAGTCTGCCGGCAGCCTGCAGATCGAAACCCCGACCTTCGCCCTGACCCTGGTCTCGGTGATCGTCATCCTGACCGTGCTGCAGTTCATGCCGGCGCTGGTACTCGGCCCGATCGCCGACCACCTGAGCCTGGGACTGCACTAAGGACACCCCGATGAGTACCCACGCAAGTTCAACCCGTAGTTCCCCTGCAGCGCGCCCTGCCCTGCTCGATGCCGCCGGCCTGCGCCGTGCGCTGGTCGAGGCGGTGCTGAAGCTGTCCCCGATGCACCTGGTGCGCAGCCCGGTGATGGCGGTGGTGATGGCCGGCACGATCGTCGCCGCCATCGTCACCCTGACCGGCAATGCGCCGCTGGGCTTCGGCCTGGCGGTGACCGCGATCCTGCTGGTGACCGTGTTGTTCGGCAACTTCGCCGAAGCGGTGGCCGAGGCGCGCGGCCGTGGCCAGGCCGCGTCGCTGCGCCGTGCCCGCCAGGATCTGGTGGCACGCCGGCTGGCTGCGCCGCAACCGGGCGCGGCCGAAGCCCAGGTACCGGCCGCCGAACTGCGCCCGGGCGACCATGTGATCGTCAGTGCCGGTGAGCTGGTACCGGCCGATGGCGAGATCGTGCAGGGCCTGGCCACCATCAACGAAGCGGCAGTGACCGGCGAATCGGCACCGGTGCTGCGCGAGGCCGGTACCGACCGCTCCGGCGTGATCGGCGGCACCAAGGTGCTGTCCGACCAGATCATCGTGCGGGTGACCGCCGAGCCGGGCCACAGCTTCCTGGACCGGATGATCGCGCTGGTGGAAGGTGCCAACCGCCAGAAGACGCCGAACGAGATCGCGCTGACCCTGCTGCTGGCAGCGATGACGCTGACCTTCCTGGTGGTGGTGGCAACGCTGCCGGCGATCGGTGCCTCGGTGGGCGTCAAGGTCGACCCGCTGTTGCTGATCGCGCTGCTGGTGTGCCTGATCCCGACCACCATCGGCGGGCTGCTGCCGGCGATCGGCATCGCGGGCATGAACCGTGCGCTGGCCGCCAATGTGCTGGCCAAGTCGGGCAAGGCGGTGGAAGTGGCCGGCGACGTCGACGTGCTGCTGCTGGACAAGACCGGCACCATCACCTACGGCGACCGCCAGGCCAGCCATTTCCACCCGCTGGCCGGCATCGACGCCAGCCAGCTGCGCGAAGCAGCCCTGCTCTCTTCGCTGGCCGACCCGACCCCGGAAGGCAAGTCGATCGTGCGCCTGGCGCGCGAACAGGGTTGTGCCACCGCCGAACCGGACCATGCCGAGTACCTGGCCTTCAGTGCGCAGACCCGCATGTCGGGCGTGGATCTGGAACATGGGCGGCAGATCCGCAAGGGTGCCGCCGATGCGATCCGTGCCCATGTACAGTCGCTGGGCGGCAATGTGCCGGCTGAACTGACCGGTCGCGTCGAGCAGGTCGCACGCAACGGTGCCACCCCGCTGGTGGTGGCCGAGGGCCGCCACGTGCTGGGCGTGATCGAGCTGTCGGACGTGGTCAAGCACGGCATGCGCGAGAAGTTCGCGCAGCTGCGGGCGATGGGCATCCGCACGGTGATGATCACCGGCGACAATCCGCTGACCGCCGCCGCCATCGCCGCCGAAGCCGGTGTCGACGACTACATCGCCGAGGCCCGCCCGGAAGATAAGCTGGCGCGCATCCGCCAGGAACAGGCCGGTGGCCGCTTGGTGGCCATGGTCGGTGACGGCACCAACGACGCGCCGGCGCTGGCCCAGGCCGACATCGGCCTGGCGATGAACTCCGGTACGCAGGCGGCGAAGGAAGCCGGCAACATGGTCGACCTCGATTCGGACCCGGCCAAGCTGCTGGCAGTGGTGGAAGTGGGCAAGCAGCAGCTGATCACCCGCGGCGCGCTGACCACCTTCTCGCTGGCCAACGACGTCTCCAAGTACTTCGCGATCCTGCCGGCGCTGTTTGCCGCTGCCGTTCCCACCATGGCCGCATTGAACGTGATGCAGCTGTCGAGCCCGCGCAACGCGGTGCTGGCGGCACTGATCTTCAACGCCCTGGTGATTCCCGCCCTGATTCCGCTCGCCCTGCGTGGCGTGCGCTTCCGCCCGGCCACCGCAACGGCGCTGCTGCGCCGGAACATGCTGGTGTACGGCCTCGGCGGCGTGCTGCTGCCGTTCGCGGCGATCAAGGCGATCGACCTTCTTCTTGTCCTGGTATTCGGCGCATGAACCGTACTGTTTCCACTTCGTCTTCCCTTCCGCGCGAACAGAAGGCCGAGACCCGCGTGGCCAGCCTGCAGGATGGCGCAAGCTGGCGCCCGGCCATCGGCCTGGGCCTGGCCACGCTGCTGCTGGCCGGCGCGGTCTACGCCGGCATCGCCACCGGCTTCGCCGGTCTGGCTTACCCGACCCAGGCCGAGGGCAGCCTGCTGCGCGATGGCAACGGCCAGGTGCGCGGCTCGGCCTGGCTGTCGCAGCCGTTCACCGGTGACGGCTACTTCCAGGCACGTCCGTCGGCCGCCAACTACGACCCGATGGCGGCGGCCGGTTCCAACCTGGCGCGCAGCAACCCCGCGCTGGCCGAGCGCGTCGCTGCCAGTACCGCTGCGGTGGCTGCGCGCGAAGGTGTCGCGCCGGCGCAGGTGCCGGCGGACCTGGTCACCCAGTCTGGTGGTGGCCTCGATCCGCAGCTGTCGCCGGCTGCAGCGCAGCTGCAGGTAGCTCGCGTGGCGCGTGCCCGTGGCTTGCCGGTGGAACGCGTGCAGGCGCTGGTGCAGGCGCATACCGAAGGCCGCCAGTGGGGCCTGTTCGGCCAGCCGCGGGTGAACGTGGTGACGCTGAACTTCGCGCTGGATCACGCGGCGAAGGCGCCGTGATGCCGGCCTGCACCGGCTGCGCGCACAATGGCGGCCATGACAGCGGCACCCATGACTGATGCGCGTACCCGCCAGGCCGATGCCCTGGTCGAAGGCCTGCAACGCGAGGCCGGCGGCAAGCTGACCGTGTTCCTCGGCGCGGCGCCGGGCGTGGGCAAGACCTATACCATGCTGACCCGCGCGCAGGAACAGCTGCGCCGCGGCGTCGACCTGGTGGTCGGGTTGGTGGAAACCCATGGCCGTGCCGATACCCAGGCGCTGCTGGAGGGGCTGCCACAGCTACCCCTGAAGGCAGTGGCCTACCACGGCCACACCCTGCAGGAGATGGACCTGGATGCCGTGCTCGCGCGGCATCCAGCGCTGGTGCTGGTGGACGAACTGGCCCATCGCAATGCACCCGGCAGCCGCCACGAGCGGCGCTGGCAGGATGTGATGGAGCTGCTGGACGCCGGCATCGACGTCTGGACCACGGTCAACATCCAGCATCTGGAAAGCCTCAATGACGTGGTGATGCGCATCACCGGTGTGCGGGTCAGCGAGACCGTGCCGGACGGTGTGCTCGACCGCCTGCACGACATCGTGCTGGTCGACCTGCCGCCGCGCGAACTGATCGCGCGCCTGCAGCAGGGCAAGGTCTATGTGCCGGAGCAGGCCGCGCAGGCACTTCAGGCGTTCTTCTCGCCGGCCAACCTGACCGCGCTGCGCGAACTGGCCATGCAGGAAGCGGCAGACCGCGTCGACAGCAGCCTGCGCGAAGCACGCGCCGCGCGTGGCGAGAGCAACCTGCCGCTGCGTCGCGGCGTGCTGGTGGCCATTGATGGCGGCGGTCAGAGTGAATACCTGGTGCGCGTGGCGCGGCGCATCGCCGAGCGCCGCGACGCACCGTGGACGGTAGTGACCGTGCAGGGCCGTCGCCAGGACGAGGCAACCCGGCGCGAGATCGATGCTGCCTTCGCGCTGGCACGGCGGCTGGGCGGCGACGCCGAACTGCTGCACGGATCGAGCATCGCCGATGCCCTGCTCGACCATGCCGCACACAACGGCGTATCGACCCTGGTGCTGGGCCGCACCCGCGAGCGTCCGCTGGCGCGGATGTTCAACCGGACCCTGACCCAGCAGCTGATCCAGCGCGGCGCGCACTACGAGATCACCATCATCAGCACCCCGCAGGCGCGAGCACGCTCGCGCCGCGAGGGTCTGCTGCCACCGATGCGCGGCATCAGCTACGAGCCGGCGCAGGCGCTGATCGCCACCGCACTGGCCTGTGCGGTGGCCTGGCTGGCCGAACGCTGGGTGGGCATGGCCGACCTGTCGATGGTGTTCATCGTGGCGGTGGTGCTGGTGGCCGCACGTACGCGCGCCAGCGTGGCGGTGATGGCGGCGATCCTGTGCTTCCTCGCCTACAACTTCCTGTTCATCGCGCCGCGCTTCACCTTCGCCATCGGCGCGCGCCAGGGCGTGATCACCGTGTTCCTGTTCCTGGCCGCCGCGCTGGTGGCCGGACGCCTGGCCTCGCGCCTGCGCATGCAGGTGATCGCGCTTCGTGCGGCCAACCGCCATGCGCGCGCGCGCCAGCAGCTGGGACGCCAGCTGGCCAGTGCCGCCGGCAACGGCGAAGTGGCGCAGGCGGGTCGGCATGCACTGGAACAGGCCATGGACGTGCCGGCGTGGCTGCGGATCGGCGCCGATACCGCCACCGGTGGCCGCAGCCAACCGGGCGATACCGACCTGGCCGCCGCCGACTGGGCACTGCGCCACGGCCAGCCCAGCGGCCGCTTCACCGACACCCTCGCCGGCGCGCAATGGTGGTTCCTGCCGCTGCTCGACGGCGAGGATCGTGCGATCGGCGTGGCCGGCCTGTACCTGCCCGGCGCACAGGCGCGCCTGCTGCCCGAACAACGGCAGCTGGCAGAGGCGATGGTGGATGACATCGCGCAGGCCGCGCTGCGCACCCGGCTGGTGGCCGAACTGGAACAGGCCCACGTCAGCAACGAGACCGAGCGATTGCGCTCGGCCCTGCTCTCTTCGGTATCGCACGACTTGCGCTCGCCGCTGGCGGCGATGATCGGTTCGGCCGACAGCCTGGCCAGCTACGGTGCGGCGATGGATACAGCAGATCGCCGTGCCCTGCTGGACACCATCCTGGTGGAAGGCGAACGGCTGGACCGCTACATCCAGAACCTGCTGGACATGACCCGCCTCGGCCACGAAGGATTGAAGATCAACCGCGACTGGATCGGCGTGGACGAACTGATCGGCTCGGCGGCGCGGCGCCTGCAGCGCTACCAGCCCAAGGTACGGCTGGAGCTGGATATTCCGGCCACGCTGGCGCCGATCTGGGTGCATCCGGCACTGGTCGAACAGGCGGTGTTCAACGTGATGGAGAACGCGGCCAAGTTCTCGCCGCCCGATGCTGCCGTACAGGTACAGGCGCGTGAACTGGACGGCCAGCTGCGCATCGACGTGATCGATGCCGGCCCCGGCATTCCCGATGACGAGCGCGCACGCATCTTCGACATGTTCTACAGCGTTGAACGCGGCGACCGCGGCCGCCACGGCACCGGCCTGGGCCTGACCATCTGCCAGGGCATGATCGGCGCACATGGCGGCAGCGTGCAGGCGCTGCCCGGACGCGACGGTCGCGGTACCCTGATCCGCATCACCCTGCCCCTGCTCAAGCCAGCCTCCCACGATGAGCCCGACCCCGATTGACGCCAGCGTGCCGGCCGCACGCGTGCTGGTGATCGATGATGAAACCCAGATCCGCCGGTTCCTGGATATCAGCCTGCGCGCGCAGGGCTACCAGGTTCGGCAGGCCGCCACCGGCCAGGAAGGCCTGCAGCTGGCGGCCAGTGAAGACATGGACCTGGTGATCCTGGACATCGGCCTGCCGGACATGGAAGGCCATGAGGTGCTGGAGCAGCTGCGGCAGTGGAGCCAGGTGCCGGTGATCATGCTGACCGTGCGTGCGGGTGAAGCCGAGAAGGTGCGCGCACTGGATACAGGTGCGAACGACTACGTGACCAAGCCGTTCGGCACCCAGGAGCTGATGGCACGGGTACGGGCGCTGCTGCGCACCCGCAGCGTGCCCAGTGATGGCACGCCACCGGTGTTCGACGATGGCCACCTGCATGTGGACCTGGTGCGCCGTGAAGTGGCGCTGGACGGCGAGCCGGTGGCGTTGACCCGCAAGGAATACGCGTTGCTGTCGCTGCTGCTGCGCAACGCGGGACGCGTGGTGACCCAGCCGCAGATCCTGCAGGAAATCTGGGGCCCGACCCACCAGCACGACACCCACTACCTGCGCATTCTGGTCGGCAAGCTGCGGCACAAGCTGGGCGATTCAGCGCTGGATTCGCGCTACCTGTTCACCGAACCGGGCGTGGGGTTGCGGTTCAAGGGGTGAGGGTGTGTCGACCAAGGTCGACACCTACCAACAGCGGTCCATGCCGTTCCGACAGATCGCGGAAATCTGTCGAAGGTGGGGCGGCGCCGGAGTGCGGGGTGTCAGCCGCATGGGTGCGGCTGCCAAGCCTACAGGGACGTACTTGCGGCGCCCCCGCACTCCGGCACCGCCCCACCATCCCGCGGATCGCCCGCTTTTGATGTTGATGTTGCTGTTGCCGTTGCTTCGGCGGGTGCCGGGCGCAGCCCGGCCCCACCTCAGAACCCCAGCGGGGTGTCGCCCAGCACCGGCTGCAACTGGCTGCGGAACAACGCCTGGATGCGTTCCAGTGCCGCCTCGTCGTTGCCCTCGAAGCGCAGCACCAGCACCGGCGTGGTATTGGAAGCACGCACCAGGCCCCAGCCATCGGGGAAATCCACGCGCAAGCCGTCGATGGTCGACAGGCGGCCGCCCACATACGGGTTGTCCGGCGACTGCGCCGCCGCCACCAGCATCGCCACCAGCGCATGCGGCGTGCCTTCGGCCACCGGCACCTTCAGTTCCGGCGTGGCCACCATCTCCGGCAGCTCTGCCAGGACCTCATCCGGGGTTTCCTCGCGCTGGGCCAGGATCTCCAGCAGGCGCGCCGCCGCATACAGGCCATCGTCGAAACCGAACCAGCGCTCCTTGAAGAAGAAGTGGCCGCTCATCTCGCCGGCCAGCTCGGCATCGGTCTCGCGCATCTTCGCCTTCATCAGCGAGTGCCCGGTCTTCCACATCAACGGGCTGCCACCATTGCGCAACACGTGGTCGGACAGCTTGCCGGTGCACTTCACGTCGTAGATCACCATCGCGCCCGGATTGCGCATCAGCACGTCGGCGGCGAACAGCATCAGCAGGCGGTCGGCATAGATGATCTTGCCTTCACCGGTGACCACGCCCAGCCGGTCACCGTCGCCATCAAAGGCTACGCCGAGGTCGGCACCGAAGCGCTTGACCGTCGCTACCAGATCTTCCAGGTTGGCCGGCTCGCTGGGGTCCGGATGATGGTTGGGGAAGGTACCGTCGACATCGCAGTACAAGGGAATTACTTCGGCGCCGATCGCTTCCAGCAGCTGCGGTGCGAGCGCACCGGCGACGCCGTTGCCGGCATCGGCCACCACCTTCAGCGGGCGGTCCAGCTGCACGTCGTCGGCGATGCGCTGGATGTAATCGGCACTGACATCGCGCTGCTGGTAATCGCCCGGCTCGGCGGCCTGCACCAGGCGGCCCTCGACAATGCGCTGGTAGAGATCGGTGATGGCATCGCCGGACAGCGTCTCGCCGCCGATCACCACCTTGAAGCCGTTGTACTCGGGCGGGTTATGACTGCCGGTGACCGCCACGCAGGTGCCGGTACGCAGGTGGAAGGCGGCGTAGTACACCAGTGGGGTCGGCGCCAGGCCGATGTCGATCACCGCGCAACCGGCACGCCGCAGGCCCTCGGCCAGGCCTGCGGCCAGCTCCGGGCCGGACAGGCGGCCATCGCGACCGATCACCACCTCGCGCAGGCCCTGCTCCAACGCTGCGGTGCCGATGGCCTGGCCGATCAGCGCCGCCGTCTTCGGCGTCAGTTGGCTGCCGACCACGCCGCGGATGTCGTAGGCGCGGAAGATGCCTGCCGCCAGTTCCTCGGCCGGAACCGGCGGCGGAGGCGGCGGTGCGCTTTCAGTTGCGCTGGCCTCGGCCACCGGCGGCGGCGCCATCTGCAGGCTCTCGCTCAGGGTCGGGCCATGATCCGCTTCCGTCACGGCCGCACGGCGCGGCAGCGGCAACGTCTTCGGCAGGCGACCGCGACCGACCACCAGCAGCACGGCGATGAACGCCAGCAGCAGCGCGACGATGGCGCTGGCCAACGAACCCAGGCCCAGCGGACCGGGTTCGACATTGGGTACCGCGGCCACCAGCCGCAGCGGTGTACCGGTGACCGGCCGTGCCAGTGCCTCGGCGCTTTCCGCCAGGCCGGAATCGCCCTGGGCGACGAGGTCGTGCGCACCCTGGCGCAATCCGAGGAAACCCGCCGAGGGCGCGCTCACCTGATCCAGCGGTGAGGTCAGCCGCAACAACGGCTGGCGCACATACAGCACCGCCGGGCCAAGACTGCCCAGTTGCACCGGCGCTGCCAGGCCCAGGCGATTGCCACCGCCATCGCGGACCACGCGCAGGCTGGGCTTGCCTTCGGCCAATGCCGCTTCCAGCAGCGCCAATCGGGCATAGCCGAACGTGGCCGGGTCGGCGTAGGCGTTGGCCAGATCGGCGGTCAGCACGTCAGCCTGCTCCACGCCGGTCCAGCTCTCGCGTACTGCCAGCGCCGCTGCCGCGGCATCACCGGCCTGCAGCGCCTGCTGCACGCGTTCGTTCTTCAGCTGCTGCTGCAGCTGCTTCAGCTGGCCGGCGGCCGCCTCCTGCAGGCCCTGCACGGCCTGGTCACGTGCTTCTTCCAGCGCCTGGCCGTTGGCCTCCTGGCGCCATTGCTGCACCGCGCTCCATCCGAACCAGCCAGCCAGCAGGACCAGCAGCACCCCCAATAGTGGCGCGCTGCGTCCCAACGACCGTCCCCGCTGTCCTTCCCCGATGCCGCTCATCGATGTCCCCCGTCAACGCACCCCGGTATGGCCGAATCCACCCGTTCCCCGCACGCTGTCGGTGAAAGTATCCACCACCTGCAGGCTGACGCGGGCAATCGGCACCACCACCAGCTGCGCGATGCGATCGCCCGGCTCGATGGTGAAGGCCTCGCGACCACGGTTCCAGACGCTGATCAGCAGCGGGCCCTGGTAGTCGGCGTCGATCAGACCGGTGCCGTTGCCGAGCACGATGCCATGGCGATGGCCCAGCCCCGAGCGCGGCAGGATCACCGCGCACAGGTTCGGATCGGCGATGTGGATGGCCAGGCCGCTGGGCACCAGCGCAGTGTCGCCCGGCTGCAGGGTCAGCGCGGTATCCAGCGCGGCGCGCAGGTCCATGCCGGCGCTGGCTTCGGTGGCGTAGGCCGGCAGAGGCCAGCTGTCGCCGAAGCGCGGATCGAGCAGCTTGACCTGCACCGGTTGGGAAGTGGAAGCCTGGGTCATGCCTGGAGTCTCCGCGCGATCAGCGCCAGCAGTTGTTCGGCCAGCTCGCGCTTGGAGGTGGCCGGGAATACCTGTTCACCGTCCTGCCAGAAGGCAGTGGCGGCATTGTTGTCGCTCTCGAAACCGCCGCCGCTGATGCCGACCTGGTTGGCGATCACCAGGTCCAGGCGCTTGTCGACCAGCTTGCCACGCGCATATTTCTCCACGTCGTGGGTTTCGGCGGCAAAGCCGACCACCAGCTTCAGCGACTGCGTCTGCGCGGCAACTTCGGCAAGGATGTCCGGCGTGCGCACCAGCTCGATCACCAGCGACTGGCTCTCGGCGGTCTTCTTCAGCTTCTGCGGAGCCACCTGGCGCGGCGTGTAGTCGGACACCGCGGCGGCGCCGATATAGATGTCGGCCGGCAGCGACTTCAGCACGGCATCGCGCATCTGCGCGGCCGAGCGCACGTCGACCCGCTGCACGCCGGGTGGCGTCGGCAGCTGTACCGGGCCGCTGACCAGCACCACCTGGGCGCCCATCGTCGCGGCAGCCGCGGCCAGGGCGAAGCCCATCTTGCCGCTGCTGCGGTTGCCGACGTAGCGCACCGGATCGATGTCTTCATAGGTCGGACCGGCGCTGATCAGCAGGCGCAGGCCCTGCAGCGCGCGGATTTCCGGCGCGGCAACGGTCGCGGCGCTGCTGCCATTGGCGGCCAGCGCGGCCACGATGTCGCCGGGCTCGGCCAGACGACCCGGACCGGACTCACCTTCGGCCAGCGGACCGTCGACCGGACCGATCACCTGCGCGCCGCGCTGGCGCAGCAGGGCGATGTTGGCCTGTGTGGCCGGATGCAGCCACATGCGGTGGTTCATCGCCGGGCAGATCGTCAACGGCGCAGTGCTGGCCAGGCACAACGTGCTGACCAGGTCATCGGCGTGGCCCTGGGCCAGCCGTGCCAGCAGATCGGCGGTGCCCGGGGCGACCACGATGCGGTTGGCCCAGCGGGCCAGCTCGATGTGGCCCATGGCCTGTTCGGCGGCGCTGTCCCACAACGTGGTGCGGGTCGGCTGCCCGGACAGGGCCTGGAAGCTGAGCGGAGTGACGAACTGCTGGGCACCGGCGGTCATCGCCACCTGCACCTGGGCACCGGCGTCGCGCAGGCGCCGCACCAGTTCCAGCGCCTTGTACGCCGCGATCCCGCCGCCGACGCACAACAGCAGTTTCTGACCTTCCAGCGCGCGGGCCGGCGCGGGGGAAGCGTTGGGGGAGTCAGCCACCTGGAATTCCTGTGCAAACGAGGGCGCTAGCTTACCCGATGGTCGGTAATGTCCCGGTGCAGGGTGCACATAGCAGACAGCTATCAGCAGATGGAGCGCGCTGCGCTTGACCCGGAGTTTGCCGGGTATCGGTTTCGGACCTTTCCTATACCTCTGCGGCCCTGCTCTTTTGCAGAATCAGGCGTTGGCCGCCGCTCACCGTGGCCTGTTCGATCCTCAAGGAGCCGCGTGCATCCACGCATCATCATCGCCGACGACCATCCCGTGGTCCTGCATGGCATCCGTATCGTGCTGCAGACCCATCTGATGGACATCGTCGGCAGTGCACGTGACGGTGCCCAGCTGCTGGAGCTGGTGGACCACCACGACTGCGATGCAGTGCTGACCGACCTGTCGATGCCGGGTGCCGGCCCGGATGGTCCAGAGCTGATCGACGCGCTGCGCATGCGCCGCCCTGGCCTGCCGGTGGTGGTGCTGACCGGCGCCCGACATCCCGGCCTGCTGGACGGACTGCTGCGGGAGGGCATCAGCGGCCTGGTCGACAAGTGTGCCGATTTCGCCGAACTGCCCCAGGCGCTGAACGCCGCGCTGGCCGGGCAGGTATTCGTCTCCCAGCAGCTGCGCCACCACCTGCAGGCGCGCGACCTGCTGTTTCCGCGCGAACCGGCGCCGCTGTCGGCACGTGAACAGGAAGTGCTGGAGCTGCTGGCGGCCGGTCTCAACGTGAACGAAGTCGCCGAGCGCTGTGGGCGCAGCCCGAAGACCATCAGCCGGCAGAAGGCCGAAGCCAAGCGCAAGCTGGGCCTGCAGAACAACCAGGAACTGTTCGACTACCTGCAGACCCGGCGCGACTGAGGCATCGACCGACCCGGGCCTGCGGCAAGCCCTGATGGGAGACGCCGCCTGGGCTGGCGATGATGCAGGCATGCCCATCCACGACTGGCCCGAACAGGAACGCCCCCGCGAGAAGTTGATCGCGCGCGGGCCCACGTCACTTTCCGACGCCGAACTGCTGGCCCTGTTTCTCGGCTCCGGGTTCGGCGGCCGCGATGCCGTGCAGACCGCGCGCGACCTGCTGCAGGCGCATGGCCCGTTGCGGGTGCTGCTCGATCGGCCCGCGCGGGAGCTGGCCCGCCTGCCCGGGCTGGGCCCGGCGCGCAGCTGTACGCTGGCTGCCGGGCTGGAACTGGCCCACCGTTACCTGGCCGCCGAGCTGGAACACGGCGAAGCGGTCGGCAACAACCCGGCCGCGGTCGGCCGCTATCTGCAGCACCGCCTGCGGGGGCAGGCCCGGGAGATCTTCATGGCCCTGTTCCTGGACAACCGCCACCGCCTGATCGCCTGCGAGGAGCTGTTCCACGGCACCATCAACGCCGCACCGGTCTACCCCCGCGAAGTGGTCCGGCGCGCCCTGCTGCACAACGCGGCGGCGGTGATCCTCAGCCACAACCACCCTTCCGGCGACCCGGAACCCTCCAGCGCCGATACCCGCATCACCGACGAACTGCAGCAGGCGCTGGCAATGGTGGACGTGCGCCTGCTGGACCACTTCGTGGTCGGCGAGGGCCGTCCCGTTTCATTTGCTGAACGGGGCCTGCTATCCCCGCCCCAGCCACGCCTGTTCGGCTGAGCGCGGCCCCTTCGGGCGCTATCGGCCGCCCCCACAGGCATGTTCTGGTCAGCGTGGGCGCGGGCATCTGCGCTAAAATGGGCGATTCCGCCGCTCATTCTCACAGCAGGCCTCGTGAAAAATCTCCTCCGCGCCCTGATCAGCCAAGGCATCGAAGCCTTGCGCGCCAATGGCACCCTGCCCGCCGACTCCCTGCCGCCGGACTTCGTGGTCGAGCGCCCGAAGACCCGCGACCACGGCGACTTCGCCACCAACGCCGCGATGCTGCTGGCCAAGGCCGCGCGCAGCAATCCGCGCGCACTGGCACAGGCATTGGTCGAGGCGCTGCCGCGCAGCGAGGACGTCAGCAAGGTCGAGATCGCCGGCCCCGGCTTCATCAACTTCCACCTGGCCCCGGCCGCGTACCAGCGCGAAGCCGCCTCGGTCATCAAGGAAGCCCACGACTACGGCCGCAACCTGTCCGGCAACGGCCGCACGGTGGGCGTGGAGTACGTGTCGGCCAACCCGACCGGTCCGCTGCATGTCGGCCATGGCCGCGCGGCGGCGATCGGCGACTGCGTGGCGCGCGTGCTCGATGCCAACGGCTGGAACGCCAAGCGTGAGTTCTACTACAACGACGCCGGCGTACAGATCGAAAACCTGGCGCTGTCCACCCAGGCGCGGATCAAGGGCATCGCGCCGGACCAGGACGGCTGGCCGGAAGGTGGCTACCGCGGTGAATACATCGCCGACGTCGCCCGCGCCTACATGGCCGGCGCCAGCGTCGACCTGGAAGGCAGCACCGTGGTCGGCGCCAAGGACCCGGACGACATGCAGGCAATCCGCCGCTTCGCCGTGGCCTACCTGCGCAACGAGCAGAATCTGGACCTGGCCGCGTTCGGCGTCGACTTCGACATCTATTTCCTGGAAAGCTCGCTGTACGCCGACGGCAAGGTAGCCGAAGCGGTGGCCAAGCTGCAGGCCTCGGGCCATACCTATGAAGAAGGTGGCGCGCTGTGGCTGCGCAGCACCGACTTCGGTGACGACAAGGACCGCGTGATGCGCAAGTCCGACGGCACCTTCACCTACTTCGTGCCGGACGTGGCCTACCACCTGTCCAAGTGGCAGCGCGGCTACGAGCGCGCGATCACCGAACTGGGTGCCGACCACCATGGCTCGCTGGCACGCGTGCGCGCCGGCCTGCAGGCGATGGAAGTGGGCATCCCGCAGGGCTGGCCGGAATACGTGCTGCACCAGATGGTCACCGTCATGCGTGGCGGCGAGGAAGTGAAGCTGTCCAAGCGTGCCGGCAGCTACTTCACCCTGCGCGACCTGATCGAGGAAGCCGGCCGCGATGCCACCCGCTGGTTCCTGATCGCGCGCAAGCCCGATTCGCAGCTGACCTTCGACATCGACCTGGCCCGCCAGCAGAGCAACGACAACCCGGTGTTCTACGTACAGTACGCCCATGCCCGCGTCTGCAGCCTGCTGCGCCAGGCGCAGGAGAAGGGCCTGGTGTACGAACAGGGCAACGGCCTGGCCAACCTTGGCCGCTTGGCTGACGACGCTTCGCTGCTGCTGATGAACGAGATCTCGCGGTACCCGGAAGTGGTGGAGGCGGCCGGCGTGGCGCTGGAACCGCACCTGGTGGCGCAGTACCTGCGTGAATTGGCGCACGCCTTCCACACGTGGTATCACGGGACGCCGGTGCTGGTGGAAGACGCCGCCGATCGCAACGCCAAGCTGACCCTGGCCTGCGCCGCGCGGCAGGTGCTGGCCAACGGCCTCGAACTCCTGGGCGTCAGCGCCCCGGAAAAAATGTAAGCATCAGGAGACGCAGTACCCATGGCAGCACGACGCGGCAAAAACCAGGCACGACGCAACAGCAGCAGCCAGGGCACACCCGGATGGGTGTGGCTGGTCGCTGGCGTGGCGATTGCGGCCGTGGTGTTCCTGGCGGCGCCGAACCTGTTCAAGGGCGAAGGCGATGGCTTCCTTCGCGCCGGTCCGCAGCCGAACCCGAACGCGCAGCCGGCCCCGGTCGCGGATGCCGACAGCGATGTGGGCACCCAGCCGGCCGCGCAGCCGGCCACGCCGAAGCCGGCCGAACCGGAAAAGCCGGCCGCCACCCAGTACGACTTCTACACCCTGCTGCCGGGCAAGGAAGTTGAAATGTCCGACGCCGAACTGGCCGCCAGCGCGCGTGCCGAAGACCAGCGCCGGGCCAAGGCCGAAGCGCAGCGCGCGCAGGCGGCACTGGAAGGCAAGCCGGTTCCGCCGGTTGCGGCCACCGCACCGCCGGCCACGGCCAGCGTCGCCAGCACTGCGCCGGTGACCGCTACCAGCCGTCCGCTGCCGGCACCGCTGAGTGAACGCCCGGCTGCGGCAACGCCGCCGGCCAGCACGCCGACGGCGTCGACCAGCGCCGCCGCCACTCCGGCAGCGCGTGCGGAAACCCCGCCAACCACGGCCGGTACGCCGGCCGCTGCTGCACCGGCTGCCGCCGACAACGCCCGCTACATCCTGCAGGCGGGTGCGTTCGGCGCCTCCGGCGATGCCGAAGCGACCAAGGCCAAGCTGGCGATGATGGGCCTGGCAGCACGCGTGGAATCGGCGCAGATCAACGGCAAGACCGTGTACCGCGTGCGCATGGGGCCGTATGGCAGTGCCGGCGAGTTGTCCGAAGCCAAGCAGAAGCTGGATGGCACCGGCCTGCAGGCGATGGCGATCAAGGCGCAGTAAGTCTGCCGCTGCGAATGAAAAAGCCGGGCATTGCCCGGCTTTTTTGTTTCTGTAGAGCCGAGCCATGCTCGGCTGAATCCAGACGAAGCCGAGCATGGGCTCGGCTCTACAGGACCTACCCCACCAGCGATCACACGAGACGTCGCACGGCGCGGGTCAGCCTTCGCGTGCCACCTGGAAACCAGCAAATGACTGGCTAACCGGCATCAGTTCCAGGCGATTGATGTTCAGGTGCGGCGGCAGGCTGGCCACCCAGAAGATCTGTTCGGCGATGTCTTCGGCGGTCATCGGGTTGGCGCCGGTATAGAGCTTGTCCGATGCCGCCTGGTCGCCATGGGTACGCACCACGGTGAACTCGGTTTCGGCCATGCCCGGCTCGATCGTGGTCACGCGCACGCCGGTGCCGTGCAGGTCCGAACGCAGGCCCAGCGAGAACTGGCTGACGAAGGCCTTGGTACCACCGTAGGCGTTGCCGCCCGGGTACGGGTAGACGCCGGCCACCGACGAAATGTTGATGATCGCGCCCTTGCGCTCCACCAGCTGCGGCAGCAGGCGATGGGTCAGGGTCACCAGCGCGGTGATGTTGGTGTCGATCATCGTGGTCCAGTCCGACAGCTTGGCGCTCTGTGCCGGCGCGGTGCCCTGTGCCAGACCGGCGTTGTTGACCAGCAGATCGATCTCGCCGAAGGCAGGCGGCAGTGCCAGCAGCGCGGCTTCCATCGCGACCGGATCGCGGATGTCGAAGGCGGCCGCATGCACCACGTCCTTGCCGTAGCGCTCGACCAGCGGCTGCAGGCGTTCACTGCGGCGGCCGGTGGCGATCACCTTCCAGCCCGCCTGGGCGAAGCGGTGGACAGCGGCGGCGCCGAAGCCGGACGTGGCGCCGGTAATCAGGACAGTGCGGGTCATCAGGCAACTCCAGGGGGAAAACCAGACCCCCATTCTGGCACCGTCGGCCGGGGGTTGCGTTGCCTGATCGGCCAGATCCGGCCCCGCCTGCCGGGGTGACCGGTACAATTGGGCCATGATCAACAACGATGTCCTGCGCAGCGTGCGCTACTCCCTGGACCTGGGCGACCACCACGTGGTGACCCTGTGCCAGATGGCCGACCCGGCCTTCGCCGTGGATCCCGAACAGGTGAAGGCCTGGCTGCGCCGCGAGGACGAAGCCGGTTTCGAGGCGATGAGCGACAGTGCGCTGGCGCACTTCCTCGACGGCCTGATCGTGCACCTGCGCGGTCGCGACGAGAGCCAGCCGCAGCGCGCGGTGGAAACCCGCATCGACAACAACCTGGTGCTGAAGAAGCTGCGCGTCGCCTTCCAGCTGCGCGACGTCGATCTGATGGAGATCTTCGCCAGCGCCGGTTTCAACGTCTCCAAGTCGGAAGTGGGCGCCTTGTTCCGCCAGCCCGGGCACACCAATTACCGGCGCTGCCTGGACCAGATGCTGCGCAATTTCCTCAAGGGCCTGAGCCTGCGCCTGCGCGGCTGAGCACAGCTTCGACAAACGCCCGCGCCGCCGGTGTCGGCAGTCGCTGCCAGACCAGGTGCACGCGGCGGGTCGGGGTCGGTTGCAGCGGAATCTGTACCACCCCCTGGAACCCGTCGGCGATCAACGCTGGCACGATGCCAACCGCCAGCCCATGACGGACGAAGCGCTCGATCAGTTCCATCAGATTGACCTCGAAGCGCACCGTATGCGGCAGGCCAGCGGCGGCGAAGGCATCGTCGGTCTGCCGCCGCGCACCGGTGCCGCGCGGAAAGTCGACCAGCGCCTCGTCCTGCAATTCGGTCAACGGCAGCCGCTTGCGCCGGGCCAAGCGGTGCGACGGCGCCAGCACCGCCACCAGGTCTTCTTCCTGCAGCATCTGGTGGCAGACCCCGTCCAGCCCCGCCGACGGCGCCAATCCGACCAGTGCCACGTCCAGCTCTCGCGACTGCACCTGCGCGATCAGGTCCTCGCTCTTGTCGACCCGCAGCTGGAACTCCACCTGCGGGTGCGCCTGCTGGAAGGCCGCCAGCATCGCCACCACATCGATGTCGGTCAGCGAGGAGATCTGCCCGATCGCCAGCAGGCCACGCACCTCGCCAGTGACGGCGGCCACGTCGGCGCGCAGGTGGCGCAGGCTGGCCAGCACCTGGCGTGCATGCACCAGCAGCGCCTCGCCGGCGGCGGTGGCCCGCACCTGGCGCGGCAGGCGCTCGAACAGCGTTGTGCCCAGTTCCTGCTCAAGATGGGCGATCTGGTGACTGAGCGCGGACTGCACCACGTGGCAGCGCTCGGCGGCACGGGTGAAGTTGCCCTCCTCGGCCAGGGCGACGGCGAACTCGAGCTGCTTGAGATTCACGCAACCATCTCATTTCCAGATGACAGGGATGATGATGATTCATTTCCATCATGACTGCAGCAGGCGGACACTGTGCTCCCCCGCTTCCTGGAACACCGCGTGAGTCCGTCCCTTCCCCCTCTGCACCGCTGGCAGGTGCTGCTGATGTCGGTGGCTACCGGCGTGGCCGTGGCCAGCAACTACTATGCGCAGCCGCTGCTGCACACCATCGCCGACGCCTTCGGTGTGCCGTTCGGCCAGGTCGGCATGGTGGTCACCGCCGCACAGCTGAGCTATGCCGCCGGACTGATCCTGCTGGTGCCGCTGGGAGACCTGTTCGAACGCCGCCGCCTGATCGTGGTGATGAGCCTGCTGTCCGCCGGCGGGCTGGTGATCAGTGCCTGTGCGCCGTCGCTGGCCTGGTTGCTGGTGGGTACCGCGATCACCGGCCTGTTCTCGGTGGTGGCACAGGTGCTGGTGCCGTTCGCGGCCACGCTGGCCGCACCGGAACATCGTGGCCGCGTGGTCGGCACGTTGATGAGTGGCTTGCTGCTGGGCATCCTGCTGGCGCGCACCGTGGCCGGACTGCTTTCCAGCCTGGGCAACTGGCGCCTGGTGTATGCGATCGCCGCCGGCACCCTGGTGCTGACCGCGCTGGCGCTGCAGCGCGGCCTGCCGCGATTCCACCACAGCGCCGGCCTCGGCTATTTCGCATTGCTGCGCTCGATCGGCGTGCTGTTCGTGCAGGAGCCGGTGCTGCGCCAGCGCACCCTGCTGGGCGCCTGCAGCTTCGCCATGTTCGCGATCTTCTGGACCCCGCTCGCGTTCCTGCTGGCGCAGCCACCTTACGCCTACAGCGACGCCACCATCGGCCTGTTCGGGCTGGTCGGTGCCGCCGGCACGCTGGCTGCGGGCCTGGCCGGGCGCATGTCCGACCGTGGCCAGACCGGACGCGCCACCGCCATCGCGCTGGTGCTGTTGCTGCTGTCATGGCTGCCGCTGGGACTGTCGGCACACTCGCTGCTGGCACTGCTGGCCGGTGTGGTGGTGCTGGACCTGGCCGCGCAGCTGCTGCATGTCAGCAACCAGAACCTGATCTACGCACTGCAACCGGCGGCGCGCAACCGGCTCAACGCCGGCTACATGACCGGCTACTTCATCGGCGGTTCGCTGGGTTCGCTGCTGTCGGCGCAGGTCTACCAGCGCTTCGGCTGGACCGGCGTCTGCGTGGCCGGTGCTGCGGTGGCCGTGCTGGCCCTGCTGCTGTGGCTGCCCGGCGCGCTGCGCGCGCGCCAGGCGGTGTCGCCGAACTAGAAGCTGCCCTGCAGCGCCAGTTCCCACCGTCCACCGGCATTGCCCGGGAACAGTCGCTTGGCTGCGTTGTCGGTGTCATGCACGGTGGCGCGCAGCTCCCATGCCGGAGTCAGCGTGGCAATGGCACTGATCTGGCCATGCAGGTAATCCGGGCCCTGCGCGGTGGCCAGCCAGTACTGGCCCACCGCCGCTTCCAGGCGGAAACGTTCATGCAGCGGTACACGCACGCCCAGCTGGGCATAGGTGCCGCGATGGCCGCCCGCCAGCGCGTCGTTGGAATGGGCGACCTGCAACCAGGCGCGCTGCTTCCAGGTCACGCTGGTATTGAGTTCGGTCCAGTCCAGCGCGCGGCCAGTGCCCGGGTACACGTAGCGGGTCAGGTTGGCATCCAGCGTCCAGTCCGGGGCCAGCGCACCGGACCAGCCCGCCACCAGGTCGAACTCGCTGCGCGCGCCGTTGTCCGGCTTGAACGAAACGTTGGAACCCCACACGCTGGCGTACCAGCCCGATGGGATCGAGACCTTCGCGCCGGCCTGCACCGCCGGGTCGCCGTCGCTCTGCGAGCTGCCGCGCCACACGTAGTCGCTGGTCAGTGCGGCACTGCCGCTGACCTGCACCTGTGCTTGGGCGCTGCCGATGCCGAGCAGCCCTGCCAGGGCGGCCACCATCGCCGCCATCATCCCCTTGCTGTTCACTGCACTGTGTTCCTCGTCGAAGGCGGTCACGCCGCCGGGAACGCAGTGTCGAGGCGGTGGCCGTAACGGATCGAGGGTGCTGCCGGGCCCATGGCGCAAATTCGGCGTAAATCCCGTGGACCGGGGGCCGCGTGCCAGCGGCGCGGTATCATGGCGCCTTGTTTCCAGGAACCAACCGCGTGGACGCCATCCTGACTCCGGTATCGATCGGCGAGCTGATCGACAAGATCACCATTCTCGAGATCAAGGCCGAGCGCATCGGCGATGTGGCCAAGCTGGCCAACGTCCGCACCGAGCTGGATGGCCTGCTGCCCTTGCTGCAGCAGCAGCTGCAGGCACAGCCGGCACTGGCCGTGCTGAAGCAGCAGCTGAAGGCGATCAACGAGCGCATGTGGGATATCCAGGACCAGCTGCGCGACAAGGAAGCAGCCCAGGTGTTCGACGATGCGTTCATCCAGCTGGCACGCGGTGTCTATGGCACCAATGGCGAGCGCGTGCAGGTGAAGAACGAGATCAACCGCGTGGCCGGTTCGGCGCTGGTGGAAGAAAAGCAGTACCAGGGCGAATAAGCCGGCTCACCCTCACTCGAGCAGATGCCGGATGCGGAACAGTTCGCCGTCACTGCGGATGCCGAGCTTGCGATAGGCGGTCCGCTTCTGCGTACTGACCGTGCTGGCCGTACGGCCGAAACGCCGTGCGACCTCGCCGGTGCTGCAGCCCTGCAGGACCAGCCGGAGCACTTCGCGCTCACGTCGGCTCAATGCTGCGAGCAGCGGCTCCGGTGTCCGCCGCATCCGCGATCGACTCAACGGCGTGCGAAGTTCCGGCGGTACGAAGCGTCCGCCACGGACCAACACATCGACCGCGCGTCGCAGCATGTCCGGCGAAGTCTCCTTGGACAGGAAGCCGCGCGCGCCGGCCTGCATCGCCAGGGTCACCGTGCTGGCATTGCAGTGTGCGGACAGCACCAGCACCGGCAGCAGCGGCCAGCGCCGTGACAGCAGGCGAAGCAGGGACAATCCTTCCCCGGGCCCATGCGGTGCCAGCAGATCGACCAGCAACAGGTCGATGTCGCCGGGCTGGCGCTGCAGCAGGTCGAACAGTTCGCGCTCACAGGTGAAGCTGGCACAGACCTGCACGCCAGCGTGCCGGCGCAGTACGACTTCCACCCCCAGCCGAAGTACTGGATGCGGCGCCAGCATGGCCAGGCGGCAGGGCCGGTCGAGACACAGAGCGGGAACGGCAGGCGGCATCACACAGATCCGGCAATACGAAGTACCCACCGTAGGTCGGTGCTGCGGTCAGCGGAATCCAATTTATTGCAACAGAGCACGACCGGGGCGTGTGGTCAGGCGCGGTTTCGTTTCCCCACAACGCAACAGGCCCGGCAGAAGCCGGGCCTGTCGAGGCATCTTCAGCGCGCAGGCGCGCCGAGGAAGCAATTACCAGCTGAAGCGCGGGCCGACGGTGTATTCCTTGTCGCCGTCGCGGTTCATCTTCAGCTCGCCGTTCAGGCCCCAGTTCTGGTTCAGCTTGACCTGACCGCCCAGGCGACCGTACCACTGGCCTTCCGGATTGATGCCGTGCTTCTTCGAGAAGTCTTCGTAGCCGACCATGCCGTAGACTTCGGCGTGGGCACCGAAGGCGGTGCGGATACCGGCTTCAGCGCTGTAGCCGTTGAAGTCCAGGCCGTGCTTCTGGTCGCGCTTCTGGTAAGCAACGCGGGCAACGAAGTCGGTGGTCGGAGCGATTTCAACGTTGTAGCCGGCGCCGATCTTCCACTGGTCCAGCTTGATGTTGGTGTGGTCGATTTCCTGGCGGCTGTACTCACCGAAAGCGTGGAAGTTCGGCAGGAAGCCGTACGAACCCTTCACGCCCCAGCCGTCGGCCTTGAACGCGTCGATGTCGGTCTTGGCGTAGTCGGCTTCGGCGTAGTTGTAGGACAGGTTCTCAGCAGCCGAGGCGGTGAACGGCAGGGCAGCGGCCAGAGCCAGAGCAATCAGCGAATTCTTCATGGGGGTACACCTTTACTTTCTTATGGTGTGCAGCAGCGCCAGAGCGCCATCGCATCGGGAATGTAAATTCTCCGTTATTCGCCACAACGCTCCCTGAAAACAGCGGTCTTCGCATTGCTGAATTTTTTGGCTTGATTCAGGCTGCGTCTGGCATACGCGCGCGGCGCGCGTGCATTTGTGATTCGTCGTCGATTGCAACAGGAGGTTGCTTTGCACGTTTCCGATCCGCTGCTGATGCCTGTCCGCGCCGCCCTCGTGGCCTGCGCGGCCCTGTTCCCGATCCCCCCTGCGCACGCGTTGCAGGCGGCTGACTACCAACGCGCCGAACGCGTGCATGACAGTCATCTGCGCGGTGCGCTGCGCAATGCTTCGGTGCTGCCCCACTGGCTGGCCGATGGGCGGTTCTGGTACGAACGCGAAGACGCGCAGGGCCGGCGCCAGGCGATACTGGTCGATCCAATCCAGGCTACGCGCCAGATCCTGTTCGAACCCACTGCGCTGGACGCCGCAGTTGCACCTCTCGGTGCCAGCGGGCCACGCCTGCGCTTGAACAGTGTGCAGGTACTGGATGATGGCCTGCGCCTGCAGTTCAACGGCGAGGCGGCAATCAACTGCCAATGGCCACGCCTGCAGTGCACGGCCGCACCGCAGCCGTCGCCGCCAGCCGATGCATTGCCTTCGCCTGGCGGCGACGCCTGGCTGCAGGTACGCGATCACAATCTGTGGCTGCAGCGCTCTGGAACGGCGTCGCAGGTACTGACCCACGGCGGTGAGGCCGGGCATGGCTATG
This sequence comes from Stenotrophomonas sp. GD03654, assembly GCF_029845105.1. Classification (NCBI taxonomy): domain Bacteria; kingdom Pseudomonadati; phylum Pseudomonadota; class Gammaproteobacteria; order Lysobacterales; family Lysobacteraceae; genus Stenotrophomonas; species Stenotrophomonas sp. GD03654. Next base: position 32,485 of record NZ_JAOCLC010000029.1, read on the forward strand.
GCGTACTGCCGGACTTCACCCTGCGCGGCATTGCACGCCGTCAGGGCCGGATGCCGGTGCGTCCGTTCGCGGTCGGCTGGTCAGCGGACGGGCGCTACGTGGCCGGCATCCGCTACGACGAACGCGCGCTGCAGGACTACCCCTATCTGGAAAGCAGCCCGACCCACAGCGCGCGGCCACGCGTGCATACCGTGAAGCTGGGGGTTCTGGGCGATGCACAGCAGGTCCGCGACAGCCTGTATGTGATCGATATCCTCAGCGGCAGGCAGCATGAAATCGTGCTGCCCGAGGGCTGGAACACGCTCAGTGAGGCCGGCATCCTGGGTTGGGACGGTGATCGGTTGTATGCCGTGATCGCGCACTTCGGCACACCGCGCAGGCTGCGCCTGGTGGAGGTCGATGCCAACAGCGGTGCATTGCGCACGGTTCTGGAAGAAGCCAGCGACACTCGCCTGCAGCTCAACGTGTATTCCTACAACCGGCCCGCGGTGGCCATCCTGCCCGGGCAGGACACCGCCGTGTGGTTCTCGCAGCGCGATGGCTGGGGCCATCTGTACCGGGTGCGCCTGTCCGACGGCAAAGTGCTGCGCCAGCTCACCCGCGGCAGATGGGTGGTGCGTGACCTGCTGGGTGTGGACGCTGCGGGTGGCTGGGCGTACTTCAGCGCCGGTGGCGTCGACGGTGGCGACCCCTACGTACGCGGCCTGTACCGGGTATCGCTGCAGGGCGGTCCGATCCAGCGCCTGGCCGCTGATGGCAACGACCACATGGCCGATGCCGGTACCGGCGCGCTGTTCGGGGCACGCGCGCCGCAGGCGCTGTCGCCTGGCGGCGGCTATCTGGTGGATACCGTTTCCCGTCTCGGCCAGCCACCACGCACCGTGCTGCGGGCCAGCGATGACGGCCGTGAAGTGATGGTGCTGGAAACAGCCGATGACAGCGCGATCGTTGCTGCCGGTTGGCGCCCACCACGGCGCGAGCGGCTGCTGGCCGCCGATGGGCGCACGCCGATCTTCGCCACCGTCTACCTGCCCCGTGACTATCGCGATGACGGCAGCTTCCCGGTGATCGACGCGATGTACGGTGGCTCCTTCATCAGCAATGCGCCGGTGACCTACGCCGAGGCGGTATCTGCCTTGAACCCGGTGTCACGCGCCAGCCTGGCCGAACTCGGCTTCGTGGTGGTCAGCATCGATGCGCGCGGCACCGGTGGCCGCGACAAGGCGTTCCATGACAGCAGCTTCCTGCGCGCCGCCGATGTGCAGCTGGATGACCATGTGGCCGCGCTGCGCCAGCTGGGCGAACGCTACCCGGGCATCGACCTGCAGCGGGTCGGCATCTATGGGCATTCGTTCGGCGGTTACAGCGCGGCGCGTGCATTGCTGCGCTACCCGGCGTTCTACAAGGTGGGCGTGGCCTCGGCCGGCAGCCACAATTTCCAGGGCATGTACGGCGGCGCGCTGCACGGCATGGACCGGCTGTTCGGTGGCGTGCTGCCAGCTACGGCCATGGCCGATGGCGTGCCGGCGCCCTTTGCCGGGCTCGACAATGCGGCACTGGCCGGCAACCTGCGCGGGCATCTGCTGCTGGTCTATGGCGAACTGGACGAGAACGCGCCACCGGCGCTGACCCTGCAGCTGGCCGCCGCCCTGAACAAGGCCCAGCGCGGCTACGACCTGCTGTACCTGGCCCGGCAGGACCACGAACTGTTCCGCAACGACGCCACCTACACGCACCGCATGTGGGACTACTTCGTGCGCCACCTGGCCGGCCAGCAGCCGCCGGATACGGTGCTGGCACCGCTGCCCGGTGGCCCGGGCTGAACAGGCGCACACAGGATGTCGATCCCCGACGCCCTGGTTCGTCGGGTACTTGAAGGCCGTGCATGCGGCACGGTCCATCCGGAGGCAGGCAATGAGCTACATCGATGGTTTCGTCCTGGCGGTGCCCACCGCCAACAAAGAGAAGTTCCTCGCCCATGCACGCACAGGGGATCCCGTTTTCATCGAGTACGGCGCGCTGCGCGTGGTCGAGTGCTGGGGCGACGACGTGCCACACGGCAAGACCACCGACTTCTTCGGCGCAGTGAAAGCCACGCCAGACGAGACGGTGGTGTTTTCGTGGATCGAATGGCCGGACAAGCCGACCCGCGACGCCGGCATGAAGAAGATGATGGAAGACCCGCGGTTTGATCCGGCGACGAATCCGATGCCATTCGACGGCGCGCGGATGATCTACGGTGGCTTCGTACCAATCTACGAACTGACCCGCTGAACCGGGCGGACGTGCTCAGCGCGCGTCCGTTTCATCGCTGGCGGAGGCATGGCCGGCGCCCAGTGCGGCGCCGGCGCCGAGGCCCACACCGCCCATGCCGGCCCCCATTCCGCCACCGCCGCCTCCACCCGCACGACCGCCCTTGGCATCGCCGTCGTTGCGGCCCTTGCCACCGCCACTGGCACCGCCCGGCCGGGTCGGCCCCTGCGGCGGTATCTGCAGGTCGGCCGGAATCGGCGCCAGGTCCAGCGCTTCGCGCACGAAGTCGCGCAGCGAGACCACCAGTTCGTGGGTGTGCACCGGTCGCCCCTGTGCAAGATCGTTGGCAGCGCGCGCAGCCAGCCGCACCTGTTCGTCGGTGCCCAGCAGCAGGATGTCCGACAACGCGGCCTCGACCGCATCACGGATGCGCCGCGCGCGATCCGAGCGGGGCTCGGCGATGCCCTCGGCATCTTCGCGCTGGCGCAGGTCGCGGCGGTGGCTGGGATCCACGCCCAGTTCGCCGGTGAACGAACCGCCCAGCGTCTTGTAGGCCGCCATCAGCGTGCGCAGCCGTTCGTTGATCTGCCGGTTCTCGCGCTCGCGGCGCTGTTGCAGGGTCTGCATCACCAGCAGGCGGATGCCCACGCCCAGCAGGGTGATCAGGACCAGGCCGGCCAAGGTGGACAGCACGCCCTGCCAGGAACTGAAGTCGATACCACGCATGCACGGGGCTCCGGCGGGAAGAACCTGCATCTTGCCCCAGACCGCGCCCCAGAAACGCGAAAGGCCCCACCACCCGGTGGGTGGCAGGGCCTTCGGTCACGGCGCGATTACTTGCGCTTGGCGACCTTGCGCACGGCCTTCTTGGCCGGCGCCTTCTTGGCGGCGACCTTCTTCAGCGGGGCAGCCTTCTTGGCAACCGTCTTGCGGGTGGCGGCAACCTTCTTGCCCACTGCCTTCTTGGCAACGGCGGACTTCTTGCCGACCACCTTCTTGGCAGCAGCGGTCTTCTTGCCGACGGCCCTCTTGGCCACAGCAGCCTTCTTGCCGACAACCTTCTTGGCGACGGCGGTCTTCTTGGTGGCGACCTTCCTGGTGGCGGCAACCTTCTTGCCGACAACCTTCTTCGCAGCCACGGCCTTCTTGCCAGCGACCTTCTTGGCGGCGACGGTCTTCTTGGCCACGGCCTTCTTGGCGGTGGCGACCTTCTTGCCGACAACCTTCTTGGCGGCCGCGGTCTTCTTGGCGACGGTCTTCTTGGCGACGGCAGCCTTCTTGGTGGCGGCCTTCTTCACGGTAGCGACCTTCTTGCCGGCAGCCTTGGTGGCGGCCTTGGTGGTCTTCTTGGCAGCGGCGGCCTTCTTGGTCACAGCCTTGCCTGCAGCTGCCTTCTTCTTGGCCACTTCCTTCTTCAGGGCAGCGGCTTCGGCCTTGGCGTTCTTCTTGGCCGCTTCCAGCTTCTTCTTGGCGTTGGCAACGGTCTTGCCGACCGACTTGGCGGCCTTCTCGGCCTTCTTGGCAACGGTCTTCTCGACCTTGGCCACAGCCTTCTTGGCCTTGGCAACGCGGGTACCGGCAGCCTTGGTGGCGCGCTTGACGGTCTTCTTGACCGACTTCACGGCGTCTTCGGCGGCGTGGGCGATGGTCTCGCCAACGTTGGTGGCGGTTTCTTTGACGTTCTCGACGGCGTCGGTCACGACCGACACACCATTACCGTTGCTCATGTTGCCCTCCTGGGGGCCTTAAGTATCAAAACGGGGCGATGCTATACCGACATTGACGATCGTGGAACGGGGCACGCACCAGCAATCGCATCTGATGCGACGGCAATGGTGTAGCCCGCCACTGCTGCAGCAGTGGCGGGTTTACAGGAAACCCCTTTTTTTAAGGACTACGCCACATCGACCGCGTGGTCGAAGATGGCCGTTGCGTGCCGTTGAACGGATGCAGCGTCCAGTGCGCGCTGTGACGCATTGCGGCGCCCTGTTGCGCGGAACTGCGCAAGTATCAGTCTGTGTCCACGCGCCGTGCGATGGTCTTCGGTGGTGCAGGAATCGCCCCTGCGGGCGTCGCCACAGCCTTGTTGCCATCCTCCGCCCCCCCCTTCGCGGCCTATGGTTTTCATGGCGCATTTATCCAGATGGCGACACACTCATTCAGCATGTTTTACCGTAGGGCCGAACCGTCCCCATCCACGCCAGCGAACCGACTCCCATGCGACCGCTTCCCACCCTGCTCACGCTCGCAATCGCCGCCGCCTTCGGTGGCTTCGTTGCCACCGGCATCAATGCGCACCTGGACAACCGGGCCGATGCCGCACCGCTGCCGGCGGTCGTGCCGACCACCGCTGCATTGCCGGCCTCGGTGGCCGGACAAGCGGTACCGTCGCTGGCACCGATGCTGGAGAAGGCGATGCCGGCGGTGGTCAGCGTCAACACCAAGCAGGTGGTTCGCGTGCGCAACCCCTTCTTCAACGACCCGTTCTTCCGCCGCCTGTTCCCGGACATCCCGCAGGAACGCATCAACGAGTCGCTGGGCTCGGGCGTGATCATCGACGCCAAGGAGGGCCTGGTACTGACCAACCACCATGTCATCGACAACGCCGATGACGTACAGGTGACACTGGCCGACGGGCGCACGGTCAAGGCCGAGTTCCTCGGTTCGGACCGCGATACCGACATCGCGCTGATCCGCATTCCGGCGCAGAACCTGACCGACATCAAGCTCGGCAACAGCGACCAGCTGCGGGTGGGCGACTTCGTAGTGGCGATCGGCAATCCGTTCGGCTTCAGCCAGACGGTCACCTCGGGCATCGTCTCGGCGGTGGGCCGCAGCGGCATCCGCGGGCTGGGCTACCAGAACTTCATCCAGACCGACGCGTCGATCAACCCGGGCAACTCGGGTGGCGCACTGGTCGATCTGCAGGGCCAGCTGGTCGGCATCAATACCGCCAGCTTCAACCCGCAGGGCAGCATGGCCGGCAACATCGGCCTGGGCCTGGCGATTCCGTCCAACCTGGCGCGCAGCGTGGTCGACCAGCTGGTCAAGCACGGCGTCGTGGTGCGCGGCACGCTGGGCGTGGAAAGCCAGAACCTGACCGCGCAGATCGCGCAGGGCCTGGGCCTGGGCGAAACCCGTGGCGCACTGATCACCCGCGTGCTGGCCGGTTCGGCCGCCGCCGCTGCCGGCCTGAAGCCGGGCGACGTGGTGGTCTCGGCCAATGGCCAGCGCGTGGACAGCGCCGAGGCCCTGCACAACGTGGAAGGCCTGGCCGCGGTCGGCAGCGCGTTGACGCTGGACGTACGCCGCGAAGGCAAGCCACTGCAGATCAAGGCAACGCTGAAGGAACAGGCGCGCGCGGTCACCGGCGAGAGCCTGGACCCGCGCCTGACCGGGGCCACCTTCGTCGACCTGCCCGAGTCACTGCGTCAGTCCGGAGTCGGCGGCGTGCTGGTCAGTGAGGTCAAGCGCGGCAGCCGCGCGGCCACCAACGGCCTGCAGCAGGGCGACATCATCACCGATGCCACGGTGGGCGAATTCGCCGACCTGGCCAGCTGGCGCGCCAACTTCCAGCAGCGCCCGCCGACCCTGGTGGTACGCGTGCTGCGCAACAATGGCCAGCAGCAGGGCCAGCTCGTGATGCGGTGATCGCCCTGCCGTAACACCCCCTATACCCCGGCAATGCTATTGCTGTCAGTCCAGGTCGGCACCGCCGACACCCGTTCCCCCATCGCAACAGGAGTGATTCGATGAGCCCCACCAATACCGAGAACCTGAAGGAACACCTGGGTGAAGCCGGTTCCCACCTGAAGCAGGCCGCGTCGGCCGCCGGCGGTGCGATCAAGGGTGCAACCGGCGCAGCCGGCGACGAACTGCGTATCGGCAAGGCCAACGTCAAGGCTGAACTGTCCGACAGCGCGCTGTCCGGCCTGGCTGCCGCCGAGTTCGGTGGTGCCGCCGCCAAGGAACAGGTTGACGCACTGATGGACAAGGGCAAGGACCTGATCGACAGCGCCGCTGAGCTCATCCGTGAACGTCCGCTGGCCTCGTTCGGCGTCGCCTTTGCTGCCGGCTGGATCATTGCCAAGCTGGCCCGCAGCAGCAGCGACAAGTAAGCCGCGGCGTGAGCGAAGACAACGCGCAAACCCCTGATCCAGCGGCCACCCCGCCGCTGGATGAGAGCATCCGTCAGGTCGGCGCGGCCGGTCGTGCCGCCGCCGATTCGGCCAGGCATTCGCTGCGTTCGCTGCGCCGGTTGGCCTCGGCCGACTTCGCGCTGGCGCGCAGCGCGTTCGGCCGTGCGCTGGCTTGGGCCGGCGTGGCGATCGTATTCGGTGCCTCGGCCTGGCTGCTGATGGCCGCCACCCTCATCGCCCTGCTGCAGAGCTGGGGCCTGAGCTGGCTGCAGGCCCTGCTGATCACCTCGCTGCTGAGCCTGGCCGTCACCGGTTATGCGATCTGGCGGGTGTCCTACTTCTTCCACCACACCGGCATGCACGCCACCCGGCGCCAGTTGTCACGCCTGGGCCTGTTCGACGAGCCCAGCGAAGACGATCCCGATGCCGATGTGCAGCTGCCTGAGGGCAAGCCATGAAGTTCGGTGCGCTGCAGCGGCGGGTGAAACGCTGCGAACAGGTGGTGACCGTGCGACTGGTCGAAACCCAGGACCACTGGTCCACGCTCAGCGACGTCTGGCGAAAAGGCTGGTCGCCGCTGCGCATCGTGGTGGTCGGCCTCGCCGGTGGCTTCATTGCCGGCAAACTGGAAGTCCCGGGCAAGGTCAACGGTGCGCGCTGGTTGCAGATGGTGGGTTCGGTCTCGAACCTGTTCGCCAGTGCGCAGGCCGCGTTCGCCACGGCGATGGCAGCACAGGCGGCGGCCACCGCCGACGATGCAGCCGAAGAAGCCGCCGACGCCAGCGAACAGGCGCAGGCCACCGCATCGGCATCCACCGCACGGCCGGCACCGGCGGCGCAATCCACCGCGGAACCGGAAGTGAGCGAACCGCGCCCGGCCGAAGCCGCCACCGAGCTGTCCGAACGTTGATCCACGAAATCCGCCGCGCCGATCGCGGCCGGCGGATAATGCGCTCCCCTTTCCGGTTGATGCGTCGATGAGCGAGTCACTCCTGTCCCCGTCACCGGCCGACCCCGAACAGCCCGACGCACCGCTGCCGCCCGCATCGCGCCCGCGCGGACCGATGTCGCTGGTGGTGCTGGCAACCCTGGCGGTGGGCTGCACGCTGTGGGCCGCGCAGGACATCATCCTGCCGGTGCTGCTGGCGATGTTCTTCGCGCTGGTCGGCAATCCGATCCTGCGCCTGCTGCAGAAGCTGTGGATTCCGCGTGCGCTGGGCGCGCTGCTGATCCTTGGCGCCGGCCTGGGCGTGACCGGATCGCTGGCCGTGCAGTTGATCGGGCCAGCAATGGAGTGGGCGCAGGAAGCACCGCAGCAGCTGCGCAAGGTTGCCCGTCAGGTGCAGGACCTGACCAAGCCGGTGCAGCAGGCCAACCAGGCCGCGGAGAACTTCGCCCGCGTGGCCGGTGGCGACAGCAACCGCAAGGTGCAGGTGATCCGCACCCAGCTCGACGACCCGTACCGCATGCTGACCCGTGCGCCGCGACTGGCCGCCTCGGTGCTGGCGGTGGTGCTGCTGACCCTGTTCTTCATGATCTACGGGCAGAGCCTGCAGCGCGCGGCGATCGCCCTGTTCCCGAACCGCCAGCAGCAGCGCTTCACCACGGACATCCTGCGTTCAATCGAGCGCGAGGTCTCGCGTTACGTGCTGACCATCAGCGTGATCAACACCCTGGTCGGGCTGGTGTTCGCCGGCGTGCTGATGCTGCTCGGCATCGGCCTGCAGGAAGCGCTGCTGTGGGGCACGGTGGCCGCACTGCTGAATTTTGCGCCGTATGTGGGTCCGTTGATCGGCGTGGCGCTGATGCTGCTGATGGGCTTCGTGGAATTCCGCGACCCGCTGCAGGCGCTGCTGCCGGCGGCCGCCTACCTGGCCCTGCACACCCTGGAGGGACAGATGGTGACCCCGATCGTGCTGGGCCGGCGCATGAAGCTGTCGCCGCTGGTGCTGATCCTGGCGCTGATGGTGTTCGGCTGGGCCTGGGGCATGATCGGGCTGCTGCTGGCGGTGCCACTGCTGGTATGCATCAAGCTGGTGCTGGCGCGGCTGGACGGCATGCAGGGCTGGGCGCGGCTGCTGGAATGAAAGCCCGCGCGGGCAGGGGTAGAATGGCGGGGTGAATTTCCCCGTCCAAGCCATCACCCTCGACCTTGACGACACGCTGTGGCCGTTCGCTCCGATCGGCGCCCGCATCGACCTGGTCCTGCACGAGTGGATGCGCGAACACAGCCCCGCCACGGCCGCGATGTATCCGGTGGCGGCGATGCGCGAACTGCGCGAACGCCTGTACCACGCCCATCCGCACCTCCATCATGACCTGAGCGCGCTGCGCCGGCTGACCCTGCACGAAGCGCTGCACACCAGTGGTGCCAGCCTGGAGCTGCTGGAGCCGGCGTATGAAGTCTTCTTCGCCGCGCGCAACCAGGTCGAGTGCTACCCCGATGCGATCGATGCGCTGGCGCGGATTGCCGCGCGGGTACCGGTGGCAGCGCTGAGCAACGGCAATGCCGATCTGGAGCGGATCGGCCTGGCCCATCATTTCGCCTTCCAGCTGGGCGCGCGCGAACACGGCGCGGCCAAGCCTGAGGCGAGCATCTTCCATGCCGCCTGCACCCGCCTGGGTGTGGCGCCGGCACAGGTACTGCACGTCGGCGACCACGCCGAAATGGACGTGGCCGGAGCGATCGCCGCCGGCCTGCGCGGCTGCTGGATCAACCGCGAAGCAGCCACCTGGACCCATCCGCAGCTGCAGCCGGACCTGCAGTTCGACACCCTCACCGGCCTGGCCGACTGGTTGGATGCCAACCTCGACGCTGCCGCACCCCGGAGTACCTGACGCATGAGCGAGATCACTGGTTTCACTGCCGACACCGCCGCAGCGCTGCCGCTGTACGTGCTGGACCGCGAGCAGTTCGCGGCCTGGAAGGACGGCCAGCCGGCCGCCACCCGGGCATGGCTGGCGTCGCAGGGCTTCACCGCCGGTGCCTTCACCACGGCGTTGCTGCCCGGCGCCGATGGTCTGGCCGGAGCGGTGATCGGTGTCGGTGATCGTGCCGATGCCTACAGCTATTCGCATGCCCCGCATGCCCTGCCGGAAGGCAGCGTGTGGCAGCTGGCCAGCGAACTGCCGGCCGCCGAACTGGCGCTGCTGCAGCTGGGCTGGGGCCTGGGTAGCTACCGCTTCGACCGCTATCGCAAGCGCCACCGTGCGCCGGCGCGCCTGGTGGCCGAGCCGACCGGCGAAGTGGCCGACCTGATCGCCGCCAGCCTGCGCGTGCGTGACTGGGTCAACACCCCGACCGAAGACATGGGTCCGCAGCAGCTGGAAGATGCCGCACGCGCGCTGGCCGATGCGCATGGCGCGCAGGTCGAGGCGATCACCGGCGACGAACTGCTGAAGCAGAATTTCCCGGCCATCCACGCCGTGGGCCGCGCATCGCACCGCGCACCGCGCCTGGTCGTGCTGCGCTGGGGCAAGGACACCGATCCAGCACTGGTGCTGGTCGGCAAGGGTGTGTGCTTCGATACCGGCGGCCTGGACATCAAGCCGGCCGACGGCATGCGCAACATGAAGAAGGACATGGGCGGCGCCGCGCATGCCCTGGCCCTGGCAGGCCTGGTGATGGCACGCGGGCTGCCGGTACGGCTGACCCTGCTGGTGCCGGCGGTGGAAAACGCGATCGGTCCCGATGCCTTCCGCCCGGGCGAAGTGATCGCCACCCGCAAGGGCTTGAGCGTGGAGATCGACAACACCGACGCCGAAGGCCGCGTGATCCTGTGCGATGCACTGACCTTCGCCAGCGAGCAGAAACCGGACCTGGTGCTGGACTTCGCCACCCTCACCGGCGCCGCGCGCATCGCGCTGGGCCCGGATCTGCCGGCGCTCTTCAGCAATGACGACAGCGTGGCGCAGCAATGGCTGCAGGCTGGTGATGCGACGCGCGACCCGGTCTGGCGCATGCCGCTGTGGCGCCCCTACCTGCGTTACCTGACCAGCGGCATCGCCGATCTGGCCAACGCCGGCTCGCGCATGGCCGGTTCGGTTACCGCAGCGCTGTACCTGGAACGCTTCCTGGAAGACGGCCAGCGCTGGGCGCATCTGGACGTGTACGCCTGGAACGACGGTGAACGCCCGGGCCGTCCGGCCGGTGGCGAAGCGCTGGCGCTGCGTTCGGCGTGGGCAATGCTGAAGCAGCGCTACAGCTGATCGGGTGGGTGCCGACCGTTCGTCGGCACGCCGTCCCGGAAAATCTGACGAAAAATTGAATTTCGGCCCCGGCCGGGTTCTGCGAGGATGTGTGGGTCGACCACCCACACGCTCCGTGAAGGCAGGACTCCGACCATGTCGCTCTTCCGCTACACCCGCGCCGGCCAGACGCCGGGCACACCGCGCACGCATTCGCCGCTGCCCTGGATCGCACTGATCGCGCTCATTCTGGGTGCCATCGCGCTGGCGTTCGCCTGGCTGGCCGGCTGGATCGGCGACCGCCTGACCGCGCAGCGCTTCACCGACACCATCGAGGCCACCGGCCCCGCCCATCCGGGCTTCCGACGCGCGCACAGCAAGGGCATCTGCGTGAGCGGCTGGTTCGAACCCAGCGCGCAGGCCCCTACCCTGTCCAGCGCCCGCGTGTTCTCACAGTCACGCGTACCGGTGATGGGCCGCCTGTCGATTGGCGGCGGTGACCCCTACGGCGCCGACAACACCGCACGCGTACGCAGCCTGGCGGTGCAGATGGTCAGCGATGACGGCCAGGAATGGCGGATGGCGATGAACAGCTTCCCGTTCTTCGCCGTGCCCGATGCCGAGGCGTTCTACGAACAGACACGCGCCTCCATTCCGGACCCGGCCACCGGCAAGCCCGACCCGCAGAAGATGGCCGCCGTACTGGCCAAGTACCCCAGTGCGCAGGCGTTCCAGCAGTGGGCCAAGACGGCACCGTGGACCAGCAGCTGGGCCGACACCACCTTCAACAGCGTCAACAGCTTCTGGTTTACCAATGCGCAGGGCCAGAAGCGCGCGGTGCGCTGGCGCTGGCAGCCACAGGCGCCGGTGGTGGAAATGGATGCGGAAACGCGCACGCAGGCCAGCGTCGATTTCCTCAGCCAGGAACTGCGGCAGCGCCTGGCCAGCGGTCCGGTGCGCTGGAACCTGGTGGTTACCACCGCCGAGCCTGGCGATGCCATCGACGATCCGTCGGTACCGTGGCCCGAGTCGCGTGATCAGGTAGTAGCCGGCGTACTCAGCCTGGACCGCATGCAGTCGCAGGAACAGGGTGCGTGCGGCCAGATCAACTTCGATCCGCTGATCCTGCCCAGCGGCGTGCGCGGCAGTGACGATCCGATCCTGGCCGCCCGCTCGGCGGTGTATTCGCAGTCCTTCAACCGCCGCGAACGCGAGCGCGCCAGCGGCAACGTCGAACAACCGAAGGAGGCCGCACGATGAGCACCGGCAACGGCCACTTCAACCTGCTGGCGCGGGTGCTGCACTGGTCCATGGCGCTGATGATCATCGCCATGTTGTTCATCGGCGTGACCATGGTCGCCTCACTGCACCTGCGGCCAATGCTGATCGACCTGCACCGCCCGCTGGGCATCGCCATCCTGGTGCTGGTGCTGCTGCGCCTGTACAACCGGCTGCGCCATCGCCCGCCGCCGCTGCCGGCGGATCTTCCGGTATGGCAGGTGATGGCGGCCAAGGCCTCGCACTGGATGCTGTATGCACTGATGCTGGCGATGCCGCTGATCGGCTGGGCGATGCTGTCGGCCGGTGGGTACCCGATCGTGCTGTGGGGCGGCCTGCATCTGCCGCCGATCGTGCCACACACACCGGCGCTGTACGCCGCGTTGCGTAATGCGCACAGTCTGCTGGCCTACGTGCTGTTCGCAACGGTGCTGATGCACGTGGGTGCGGCGCTGTTCCACCTGTGGGTGCGGCGCGATGGGGTGTTCCAGGCGATGGCGCGCGGGAAGGATTGATCGGGTTCGCCGGGAATTCCCGGCGGATCGTTTCCGCGACCGCGTGGGGGTGTCACTTTCTTTGCTCGTGCAAAGAAAGTAACCAAAGAAACACGCCGCCAGATCGCGAGCCGGTGCTGCGCACCGGTGCCCTGCGCTTCTCGGTGAATCAGGGGACGGCGCCGAACTCGCTGCGCTCAGACATCGGCGCCTCTACGCCCCTGATTCCCCTGCGATGCTCGGCTCGCTAAAAGGCGGACCCAACGTCAAAGGCAAAAGCTGCACCCAGTAGATCCACGCCGCGCGTGGATGCTCTTGCCCTTCCAGTCCGCCTTGAGCGAGCCGAGCACCGCAGGTCTGGCGAGGGCGAAGAGGTGCGGGTGTCTGAGCGCAGCGAGTTCCCGCACCGTCCCTCGACGGACCGAGGAGCGCAGGGCACCGGCGTGCGAAGCACGCCGGCTCGCGGCCGGCGGAGCGTTTCTTTGGTTACTTTCTTTGCGCGCAAAGAAAGTGACACCTCTCCGCAGGCGCGGAAATGATCCGCCGGGCAGCGCCCGGCGCTACCAGTGCGTCGGCGCACGCCCCTACAACCACCCCTTCTGCCGCGCCAGCCGATACGCCTCGATCCGGTTGGCCACGCCCAGCTTGCCGATGCACTCGGACAGGTAATTGCGCACCGTACCGTGCGACAACCCCAGCTGCTCGGCAATCTCGCTGGCGGTTCGGCCCTCCCCTGCCAGGCGCAGCACACGGCGCTCGCGGTCGGTCAGCGGATCGGCCTGCGACCACGCATCCAGCGCCAGCTGCGGGTCGATCGCACGGATGCCCTGTTTCACCTTGCGCAGTGCATCGGCCAGGTTCTCGGCCGGGGCGTCCTTCAGCAGGTAGCCCAGCACGCCCGCCTCCAGCGCGCGGCGCAGGAAACCGGCGCGGGCGAAGGTGGTCACGATCACCACCTTGATCGGCAGCTCATGGCGGGCGATGCGCTGCGCCAGCTCCAGCCCGGACAGGCCCGGCATCTCGATGTCGGTGACCAGGATGTCCGGCATCAGCTGCTGCAGCATCCGCCACGCAGCTTCGCCGTCGGCCGCGCTGCCCAGCACCTCGATATCAGGCTCCAACCCCAGCAGCGCCGACAGCGCGCCGCGCACCATCGCCTGGTCCTCGGCCAGCAGAATGCGGATCATGCGGGTCCCCCCTGTGCCAGCGATGCCGAGGACAGCGGCATGGTGGCGGCCCCCAAGGGCACGCGCACGGTCAGCAGCGTGCCTTCGCCGCGGGGCGACTGCAGCGTCAGCTGCCCACCCAGCGCCGCCGCACGTTCGCGCATGCCGCACAGCCCATTGCCCTCGGCCTGCACGCCACCGCGGCCGTCATCGCGTATCTGCATCGCCAACTGTCGGTCCTCCAGCATGAAATCCACCTGCACGCGGGTCGCCTGCGCATGGCGCACGATGTTGGTTGCGGCCTCGCGCAGCACCAGCGCCAGTCCACGTTCCACGTCCACCGGCATCGGCGGTGGCGTCGTGTACTGCAGGTGCACCTGCTGGCATTCCAGCAGCAGACGGGCCGACGCCAGTTCGCCGGCCAGGTCGCTGGCACGGATACCGGTCACCGCGCTGCGCACCTGTGCCAGCGCTTCGCGGGCGATGGCCTCGGCTTCACCGATCTCCTGCCGCGCCCGTGCGTCATCGCGGTCGTACAGCTTGCGTGCCAGTTCCAGCTTCAAGGTGATCAGCGAGAGCGTGTGGCCGAGCAGGTCGTGCAGGTCACGGCCGATGCGTTCGCGCTCAGCAGTGGTCGCCAGCCGCCGTACTTCGTCCTGCGACAGCTGCAGGGCAACGTCGCGCTGCTGGCTCAAGGCCTCCACGTTCACCACCAGCCCGACAATGAACGACACTGCCGGCATCCACACCATGGCTTGCCACGGATAGCCGAAGTAGAGCGCAGCACCGCAGAACAACAGGTTCAGCCCGGTGAGCTGCAACAGGTACACCCACCAGCCTCCACGGCTGCTCATGCGGATCATCACGCAACCGAACACGAAGTAGCTCAGGCCCGACGGGTACCACGGCAGCAGTACCAGGGCGAGCACGATCATGCCCAGCGCATAGCGCCACCCATGGTGCCGGGGCGCCAGCATCACCTTGGCATAGAGCAGCAGGAACAGCGGATAGCTGGCCAGGGTCAGCAGCAGCCAGCGCAGCGTGAAGCCATTGCCGAGCACCGGGGTGAGGAAGATCCATACCGACCACAGAAGGTGGATCGCTCCGCTCCAGGGCGACTTGCCACGTCGCAGCAGTTCGGCCACGGCCGAATCCGGCGCGGGGCGCAGCAGGGACGCAAGCCAACTCGACGGCACGGGAGAATCCAGGCGGGGACGATCACTGCCGATCATGCCAGCTCAGCCGATCCGGCGCAGGCGACGCCGTGCCAACAGCAACGCCACCGCCGTGACCGTCAGCAGCACCAGCAGATGGCCCCCGATGCTGCCCGCCGACGGCAGCCCGACCACCGGCAGCGCCAGCTGCGCCAGATGCCAGGTCGGCCACAGCGGTGCCATCGTCGAGAACAGCACAGGCAGCGCCGACAGTGGCAGCCACAGGCCCGAGAGCAGGGCCAGCGGCAGGTAGACCAGGTTGACCATCGCCGGTGCCGCACTGGCACTGACATGGCTGCCGATCAGCAGGCCGATCGCCCCCAGCGGTAACGCCGCCAGTCCGGCCACCGCCATCAGCTGCAGCACCTGCAGCGCCTGCAACCGCACGCCACCCAGCACGTGCGCCGCGCCGATCAACAGCGAAGCCACCAGCAGCGCGAACATCACTGCCATCGCCAACCGTGCCAGCAGCGGCGCCGCAGCAGGTATCGGCAGCGCGCGCTTGAGGGTCAACAGGCCGCCTTCGCGGTCCAGCGCCAGCTGCACGCCGAAGCCGAACAGGGCCGGGGCCATCGCGCCGAACACACAGTAGGTGGCCAGCAGGTACAGCGGTGCGTGACCACGCCCCAGCAGCACACCGAACAGCAGATAGAACAGCACCGGGAACAGCAGCGAGGGCACCGCGAACGCCGGCGTGCGCCAGGCACGGCGCAGTTCGGCCACCAACTCGGCGCGGTACGGACGCAGGGCCTGGTGCCAGGCAGATGCGAGCGCGGGTGTAGTGCCGGTACGGGTCATCGTGTTCATGCGGCCTCCCGGGTCATGTCGAGGAAAGCGTCGGCCAGTGCCGCGCCCTGTACTTCCAGCTCGCGCAGCTGCGCATCGGCGGCCAGCAGGCGTGCCACCACCGGCTCGGCCGGGCTCGCCAGCAGCTGCAGGTGCTCGCCGTCGCGCTGCACCTGCTGCACGCCCGGCCACTGCTGCACGTCTTCGGCGGGCAACACGCTGCGGCAACGGATCCGACGCGGCCGATCGGCCAGGCGCAGCTCGCTCAACGGCGCGTCGGCCAGCACCCGGCCCTGCTCCAGCACCACCACCTGCTGTGCCAGCGCTTCGGCCTCTTCCAGATAATGGGTGGTCAGCAGCACGCCGCAGCCTTCGGCCACCAGCTGCCGGATCGCCTGCCACATCGCCTGTCGCGCCTGGATGTCCAGTCCGGTGGTGGGCTCGTCCAGGAACAGCACCCGCGGGCGGCCACACAGGGCGATGGCGAACTGCACCGCGCGCTGCTGGCCACCGGAAAGCTGGCCGTAGCGGCGGCGTGCCAGTGCCTGCAGACCGGCGCGCTGCAGTATCTCCTGCAACGGCATCGGGTCCGGATAGCAGGCGCTGGCCTGCGCCACCAGTTCGTCCACCTGCAGCATCGGTGGCAGGCTGGTGCTCTGCAGCATCACACCCAAGCCGAGGCGACGGCTGCGCTGCTGCGGGTCACCGCCGAGCAGCTCGACCTGGCCGGCATCGGCGCGGCGCAGACCCAACAGCACGCTGATCGCGGTACTCTTGCCGGCACCGTTGCGGCCCAGCAATGCCAGCACCTGGCCAGCGCGGACCTGCAGGTCGATGCCCTGCAGGGCGGTATGGTCGCGATAGCGCACCTGCACCTGCTGCAGGCGGGCCAGCGACGGGGCGATCGGATCCATGGGCGGTACCGGTAGCGGGGACGTTGCCATCCTGTGCCGCCGTGGTCACATTTCGCAGTTGCCGCCGTCAGTGTCATCGGGTGACAGCTGTCACTGCCGTCATCGCCGTACCTGCCTTCATGCTGTGCCGCACGCTCCACCGCCGGAACCGCCGCCGTCCGCTCTTCCGGCCACACCCGCCCGAATGCCTGTGATGGAACGAATGAACGCTTCTGCCGAGCTGTTGAAGGAACTCCGTATCGACCGCAAATCGCCGCCGCCCGCCTCCGGTGGCAGCAATGGCGGTGGACGTCGTTGGCTGTGGATCGCCCTCATCGTGATCGTGCTGCTGATCGCCGCCGCTGTAGCCTTCCTGTTCGGCCGCGCGCCGGCCGTGGAGGTGGAAACCGCGCCCGCCGTGGCCATACAGCAAGGCAACGCCAGCAGTTCAGTGCTCGATGCCAGCGGCTACGTGGTCGCCCGGCGCATGGCCACGGTCTCGGCCAAGATCACCGGCAAGGTGCGTGAGGTGATGATCGAGGAAGGCATGCGGGTGGAGCAGGGCCAGATCATGGCCACGCTGGACCCGATCGATGCCGACGCCCAGCGCAGCCTGTATGCCTCGCAGCTGCAGGCCGCACGCAGCCAGGTGGCCGGGCTGGAGGCGCAGCAGAAGCAGGCCACCGCCGAGGCCAGCCGCCTGCAGGCACTGGTCGGCCAGCAGCTGGTGTCACGTTCGCAGTACGACCAGGCCGTGGCCCAGCGCGACAGCCTGCGTGCGCAGCTGGAAACGGCACAGCGCAACGTCAAGGTGGCCAACGACCAGCTGGCCATCGCCGACCTGGGCGTGGACAACAACATCGTGCGCGCGCCCTTCTCCGGGGTGGTCACCGCCAAGGCCGCGCAGCCCGGCGAAATCGTCTCGCCGCTGTCGGCGGGCGGTGGTTTCACCCGTACCGGCATCGGCACCATCGTCGACATGGACTCGCTGGAGATCGAAGTCGAGGTGGGCGAGGCCTTCATCGGTCGCGTGCAGCCGAAGATGCCGGTGGAGGCCACGCTCAACGCCTACCCGGAATGGAAGATTCCCGGCGAGGTCATCGCCATCATTCCCACCGCCGACCGCGGCAAGGCCACGGTGAAGGTGCGCGTGGCGCTGAAGGTGAAAGACCCGCGCATCGTGCCGGAGATGGGCGTGCGGGTCAGCTTCCTGGAACAGGCGCAGCCGCAGGCGGCCACCAAGCCGCAGGGCGTACGCGTACCGGGCGGCACCGTGGTCCAGCGCGAGGGCGCCTCGGTGGCCTTCGTGCTGGGTGATGAGAACCGCGTGCAGCAGCGCACGGTCGAGGCTGGCCAGGCGATGGGCAAGGACCGCCAGATCCTCAAGGGCGTGAGCGCAGGTGAATCGGTGGTGGTGAACCCGCCGGACACCCTGCGCGATGGCGCCAAGGTGCAACAGAAACAAGCGCAGTAACGGCCTGGCGCCCATGGGCGCCGCCGGCAACACCGCTCGACGCACGCCTGCGCCACCGCAGGTGCGCTTCCCCGTTTCCCGTCTTCCGTGGAGAACCACCCATGTCGACCCTGGTTTCACTGCGCAACATCACCAAGACCTACCAGCGTGGTCCCGAGAAAGTGCAGGTGCTGCACGGCATCGACCTGGACATCGCCAGCGGCGACTTCGTGGCGCTGATGGGCCCATCCGGCTCCGGCAAGACCACCCTGCTCAACCTGATTGGCGGCCTGGACAATCCCAGTGGCGGCGAGATCAGCATCGAAGGCGAGCGCATCGACCAGATGAGCGGCGGCCAGCTGTCGACCTGGCGTAGCCATCACGTCGGCTTCGTGTTCCAGTTCTACAACCTGATGCCGATGCTGACCGCGCAGAAGAACGTGGAACTGCCACTGCTGCTGACCCACCTCAATGCCGCGCAGCGCCGGCGCAACGCGGAGATCGCGCTGACTCTGGTCGGCCTGGCCGACCGCCGCAGCCATCGTCCCAATGAACTGTCCGGCGGCCAGCAGCAGCGCGTGGCGATCGCGCGGGCGATCGTCTCCGACCCGACCTTCCTGATCTGCGACGAACCGACCGGCGACCTCGACCGCCAGTCCGCCGAGGAGATCCTGGGCCTGCTGCAGCAGCTGAACCGCGAACACGGCAAGACCATCATCATGGTCACCCATGATCCGAAGGCCGCCGAGTACGCCACGCACACGGTGCACCTGGACAAGGGCGAGCTGGCCGACGCGCCGCTGGCCCACTGACGGAGGCCACGGCAATGAAATACTTCTCGTTGGTCTGGGCGCAGCTGTTCCGCAGCCGCACCCGCACCCTGCTGACCCTGCTCTCGGTGGTGGCCGCGTTCCTGCTGTTCGGCATGCTCGACTCGGTGCGCGTGGCGTTCACTTCCGGTGGCAGCGTGGAAGGCGCCAACCGTCTGGTGGTGGCTTCGCGACTGTCGATCACCCAGTCGCTGCCGATCCGCCTTGAAGCGCAGATCCGCCAGGTAGCCGGCGTGCGCGACGTGGCCTATGGCATGTGGTTCGGCGGCATCTACCAGGATCCGAAGAACTTCTTCCCGAATTTCTCGGTGTCGCCCAACTACTTCGATGTCTACCGCGAACTGCAGATCGACCCGGCGCAGCTGGAAGACTGGAAGCAGACCCGCACCGGCGCCATCGTCGGCGAAACCCTGGCCAAGCAGTTCGGCTGGAAGATCGGCGACACCATCCCGCTGCAGGCCACGATCTTCCCGCGCGGCGGCAGCAACGACTGGCCGCTGGAACTGAAGGGCATCTACCGTTCAAAGGACCGTGCGCTGGCGGCCAACGAAGAACGCCAACTGATGATGAACTGGAAGTACTTCGATGAGTCCAACGACTACATCAAGAACCAGGTGAGCTGGTACACGGTGACGCTGGACAACCCGGACCACTCCTCGCGGGTGGCACAGGCCATCGATGCGATCTCGGCCAACTCCGACCACGAGACCAAGACCCAGACCGAATCGGCGTTCCAGCAGGCCTTCGTCAAGCAGTTCGCGGATATCGGCATGATCGTCACTTCGATCATGGGTGCGGTGTTCTTCACCCTGCTGCTGTTGACCGGCAACACCATGGCGCAGGCGGTGCGCGAGCGCGTGCCCGAACTGGCCACGCTGAAGACGCTGGGCTTCAAGGACAGCACCGTGCTGACCCTGGTGATGGTGGAGTCGGTGCTGCTGATCGGCCTGGGCGGCCTGATCGGCATGGGCCTGGCCGCGCTGATCCTGCCGGCGATCGGCCCGAAGAGCATGGGCATGCTGCCGCCACACGTGCCAACCCCAACCTGGCTGATGGGGCTGGGCCTGATCGTGGTGATCGGCATCATCGTCGGCCTGCTGCCGGCGCTGCGTGCCAAGCGCCTGAAGATCGTCGACGCACTGGCCGGCCGCTGAGGAGGACACCGACATGTTCAAGAGCAAACTCAAGAAGTGGCTGGGCAATGCGCTGACCGCGCTGTTGCTGGTGATCGGCCTGGTGCTGTGGATCGGCCTGCCGTGGATCGGCGTGTTGGCGGTCGCCGTGCTGGTGGCACTGTGGCTGCTGCTGACCCGTGGCGGGCGGCTGGCATTGGCGGCTACCCGCATCGGCGTAGCCAGCCTGCCGCAGCGCTGGGGCGCGTCCTCGGTGATCGTGGTCGGCATCGCCGGTGTGGTCGGCGTGCTGGTGGCGATGCTGGCGATGGGCGAAGGCTTCCAGGCCACGCTCAACAACACCGGCGATGACACCACCGCCATCGTGCTGCGCGGCGGCTCGCAGGCCGAAACCAACTCAGTCATCACCCGCGAACAGGTGCCGACGTTGTCCACCCTGCCCGGCATCAGCCGCGATGCCGAAGGTCGGCCGCTGCTGTCACCGGAGCTGTCGCAGGTGGTCAACCTGGTGTCGAAGTCCGATGGCACCGACGTCAACGCGCAGTTCCGCGGCGTCGGCCCGCAGGCGTGGGCGGTGCATGACAAGGTAAAGATCGTCGAAGGCCGCACGTTCGCCACAGGCCTGCGCGAGATCGTGGTCGGCCAGGGCGCCAAGGGCCAGTTCCGCGATCTGGACGTTGGCAAGACGCTGACCCTGGGCAACCAGACCTGGACCGTGGTCGGTGTCTTCGCCACCGGCGATGCGCATGATTCGGAACTGTGGACCGACGCCGATACGTTGGCCACCACCTACCAGCGCAGTGCGTGGCAGTCGATCAGCGTGCGCACCGATGGCAAGGCCGGCTTCGAGCAGTTCAAGGCCGCCGTAGCCGCCGATCCGCGCCTGAAGCTGGACGTGGAGACCACCCGCGTCTACTACAGCAAGCAGGGTGGTGGATTGACCAAGTTGATCGACATCCTCGGCAAGGTGATCGGCACCATCATGGCCGTAGGCGCTGTGTTTGGTGCGCTCAACACCATGTATGCCGCCGTGGCCACGCGCGCACGCGAGATCGCCACGATGCGGGCAATCGGCTTCCGCGGCCTGCCGGTGGTGACTGCAGTGATGCTGGAAACAATGCTGCTTGCACTGCTGGGTGGCCTGCTGGGCTGTGCGGTGGCGTGGCTGCTGTTCAATGGCTACAGCGTGTCCACCATCGGCAGCAACTTCAGCGCGGTGGTGTTCAAGTTCCATGTGTCGCCGGAACTGCTGTGGACGGGCCTGAAATGGGCGCTGGGCATCGGCCTGGTCGGCGGCCTGTTCCCGGCGCTGCGTGCGGCACGATTGCCGATCACCACGGCGCTGCGCGAAACCTGAGCATCACGCAGCGACAGACTGCGCATCGTGCAGAGGGACGGAGCGAAGGCTCCGTCCCTTTTTCTTTGGTGGGTCAGATCCCTTCGCTACGCGAAGGGATCTGACCACGATCTGGGTGGTCGTCGCTACAGATTGCGTAGATACCGCCGCTACCGATGCCTCTGCCCGTCGCAAACGCAACGCGCGTGACGCTGCGCACAGTGCATCTGTGGATTGTTGGTTGCGATTCATTTTCGCGCACATTCGCGGCGCAGCGACAAACAGTTACGAATGGAAACAATCTAGAATCGCGCCCCCCACGTTGGTTTGCAGCACCCCACGCGCCCACAGAACGGGCGCATGTTTTTTCTGAAGCACGAGATTTCACGGATGTCCCTGAGAACCAATCCGCTGCGCAACGCGATCGTCATCGCGCTGGCCGCCAGCTGCACCACCCCCGCCTTCGCACAGAGCACCGGCGACGCCACCACCACTCTCGACCGCATCGAAATCACCGGCTCGCGCATCCGCCAGGCCAGTGTCGAGACCGCACAGCCGGTGATCGCGCTCAACCGCGCCGAGATCGAGAAGAAGGGCTACGTCAACGTCGCCGACATCCTGCAGGACATTCCCGCCGCAGGTTCGCCGAGCATGGGCCGCGCGTCTTCGCTGACCTCCTCGCGCGACTTCGGCGGCATGTACGTCAGCCTGCGCAACCTCGGCCCGGAACGCAGCCTGGTGCTGATCGACGGCCGCCGCATGGGCGTCAGCGCCGGCGGTTACTCCGACCTGGCCTCGATCCCGTCGGCCATCGTCGAGCGCGTGGAAGTGCTGACCGACGGTGCATCCGCTCTGTATGGCTCGGACGCGGTCGCCGGCGTGGTCAACATCATCACCCGCAAGAACTTCGATGGTGGCGAAGCCAGCGTCTACGTCGGACAGTACGGCCAGGGTGACGGCCAGAAGCGTTCCTACAGCGCCACCTTCGGCAAGACCTTCGACCGCGGCTGGTTCACCGTGGGTGCCGAGCGCACCAAGGAAGACGAAGTGCTGGGCAAGGATCGCGAGTTCAGCCGCTATCCCAACGGCCCGCGCCACCCGACCGACAACCTGAACGGCAATACCCCGTGGGGCTACGTCACCGTCGGTGGCAAGAACCTGACCGTGGGCCCGGGCGGCGATCCGAGCCAGAAGGGCAACTTCCACGCGCCGGATCCGGCCGATGGTGCCAACAGCAAGACCAACATGAGCCTGCTGACCGGCCTGGAGCGCACCTCGGTGTTCGCCAACGGTGGCTTCTCGATCACCGACGACCTGCGCATCGTCGCCGACGCGCTGTACAGCAAGCGCGAATCGACCAAGCAGCTGGCCGGCTACCCGTACTCGGTCAGCGCCGCCCAGGCGCGTAACGGCAGCCGTGCCGCCCTGTCCAAGGACAGTACGTTCAACCTGTGGGGCCAGGATGTGCTGTTCGCGCACCGCTCCGAGGAGCTGCCGCGCGGCACCGAGAACAATCTGGAGACCAAGCGCGCCAGCATCGGCCTGGAAGGCAGCTTCGAAACCGGTTCGCGGTACTGGGACTGGAACGTCAGCTACATGTACAACCGCAATGAAGGCGAGCGCATCGGTACCGGCAGCATGTACCAGCCGCACGTCAACCAGGCCGTCGGTCCGTCCTTCATGGATGGCAACGTGGCCCGCTGCGGCGCACCGGGTGCGGTGATCGCCGGCTGCGTGCCGTGGAACCCGGCTGCGCCGATGGGTTACACCGGCCCCGGCTCGCTGAGCAACCAGGACGTGCAGGACTACCTGTTCGCGCGCTTCGTCGACAAGATGAAGAGCACCACCAAGGTGGCCAGCGCCAACATCTCCGGTTCGCTGTTCACCCTGCCGGCCGGCGACATCATGGGCGCGATGGGCTTCGAGCACCGCAGCGAAGAGGCCAGCTACACCCCGGACATGCGGGTGCAGAAGGGCGAGATCGCCGGCACCACCGGCCAGCCGACCCGTGGCGACTACTCGCTCAACGAGGTCTACCTGGAGCTGCAGGTGCCGCTGCTGACCGATCTGCCGTTCGCGCGCGAACTGTCGATGGACGTGGCCGGTCGCTACTCGGATTACAACAACTTCGGTTCGACCACCAACAGCAAGTTCGGCCTGAAGTGGAAGCCGATCGACAGCCTGCTGGTGCGCGCCACCTACGGCACCGGCTTCCGTGCGCCGACCGTGGATGACCTGTACGCTGGCACCGTCAGTACCCGCGATTCGTTCACCGATCCGTGCGATACCTCGTTCGGTACCGCTGCGACCAGCCCGACCGTTGCCGCCCGCTGCCAGGCGCTGAAGGTGCCGGCCAACTTCCGCCAGCTCAACAGCGATGGCACTGTTGCCACCAAGCCGGGCCAGCAGTCGACCGTCGACTTCAACTCCGGTTCCAACGCAGAGCTGAAGCCGGAAACCGCCAAGACCTGGACCGTGGGCCTGGTGTACAGCCCGGACTTCGTCGCCGGCCTGGATGTCAGCCTCGACTGGTGGAAGATCCGCATCAACAACGCCATTGTCTCCGAGACCGCCAACAGCATTCTCGAACAGTGCTACGTGCAGGGTTCGGATGCCGCGTGCGGCCGCTTCACCCGCGGCAGCAACGGCCAGGTCAACAGCCTGGACCGCTCGCTGGTCAATGCCGGTTTCCGCGAAACCGCCGGCTATGACATCAATGTGCGTTACCGCCTGCCGGAAACCACGTTCGGCCAGTTCGCCGTCAACTGGAACACCACCTACACCGACTACCTGAAGCAGCGCAACGACAACGCCGCGACCACGCCGGTGGAACAGCGCACCAGCTGGGGCGGCGACTTCCGCGTGCGCTCCACCTTCAACCTGGATTGGCAGTACGGCGACCTCGGCATCGGCTGGACCGCGCGCTACTACTCCAGCATGAAGGAGAAGTGCTCGTACATGGACGAGTGCAACCTGCCGGGCTTCAGCTCGTCGTACACCAGCGCGTCGCCGACCAACAAGGTGGGCTCCAACACCTTCCACGACCTGCAGGTGCGTTACAGCCTGCCGTGGGACGGCACCGTGTCGCTGGGCGTGAACAACGTGTTCAACCACCAGGGTCCGATCATGTACAGCCAGCCGAACAGCAGCTTCACCTACTACGGTGGCTTCGACATCGGCCGCTTCATGTACATGAAATACCAGCAGCGCTTCTAAGCCTGCAACCGCGTTCCCGCCACAGCCATCTCTCTCCTGGCTGTGGATGGAAGCAGAGCGGCGCCCTTCGGGGCGCCGCTCTTTTTTGGGGAGCGGGGTCGGATCCCTTCGCCCGCGAAGGGCTCTGACCCCATGGCTTCGCCGGGCATGGCCCGGCGCTACCGCTTGGCGCGCATCGTGCGGATGTTGTCACCGACGAACAGGATCAGGCCGGCCCAGATCGCGGCGAAGCCGATCGCCTTGGCGGTATCGAACGCCTCATGGAAGAAAAACACGCCCAGCAGCAGCTGCAGGCTCGGCGCGATGTACTGCAGGATGCCGACCAGCGACAGCGGAATGCGCTTCACACCGTAGGCGAAGCCGATCAGCGGTACCGCAGTGACCGCGCCGCCGAAGATCAGCAGCAGGTCGTTGCGCCAGCCCCAGCCATGGAAGAACGCGCCGCCGTGGCCGTTCTCGGCCCAGACCGCAAACGCCAGCGCCGGCAGGAACAGGTACATGCTCTCCACGCCCAGACCAGCCACCGGATCGACCGAGACCAGCTTGCGCAGCAGGCCATACAGGCCGAACGAACAGGCCAGGCCCAGCGCGATCCACGGTGGCGTACCCGCGTCGATCGTCAGCCAGGCCACGCCCACCGCCGCCATCGCTACCGCCACCCATTGCAGGCGGCGCAGCCGCTCCTTCAGTACCAGCACGCCCAGCAGCACGTTCACCAGCGGGTTGATGAAGTAGCCCAGGCTGGTCTCGATCACATGGCCGGCGTTGACGGCCCAGATGTACAGCCCCCAGTTGAACGCGATGGTCAGGCTGGACACCAGCAGGATCGGCAGCGCGCGCGGCTGCGCTGCGATCTTCTGCCACCAGCCCAGGCGCGAGCTGAGCAGCAGCCAGCCCACCACCATCACGGTGCTCCAGATGATGCGGTGGGCGATGATCTGGAACGAGGGCACCTCGTTGAGCAGGTGCCAGTACACCGGCACCAGCCCCCAGATCACGAAGGTGGAGGCAGTGACCAGCAAGCCACGGCGTTGTTCCTTCTCGTCCATGCTCATTTCTTTCTCGTCCTTGCCATTGTCAACACCACCACACCCAGAAGAATCACCGCCATCGCCAGCAGGTCGCGCCAGCCGAAGCGTTCACCGTTGAGCAGTGCGCCCAGCAGCACCGCGATGACCGGATTGACGTACGCATAGCTGCCGGCCAGCGCCGGGCGCACGTTCTGCAGCAGCCATACGTAGGCGGTGAACGCGACGATGGAACCGAACACGCACAGGTAGGCCATCGCCAGCAGGCCGCCGGTGTCGGGCAATGTGGTCGGGCGTTCGCCCACGGCCAGGCCGATCACTACCAGCAACACGCCACCGCAGATCATCTGCCCGGCGGCGGTCATGAACGGGCCCGGCAGGTCCAGGCCGCGTGCCCACACCGAACCGAAGGCCCAGCCGACCGGCGCGATCAGCAGCAGCACCAGCCCGGTCGGCGATGCGGTCAGACTACTGCCGGCATTGAGCCAGACCACGCCCAGAAAACCGATGGCGATGCCCAGCCACTCGCCACGGCTGGCGTGCTGGCCGCGCAGCGCTGAGAACAGCGCCATCCACAGCGGTACCGAAGCCACCGCAGTCGCGGCCAGGCCCGAGGACACCTCACGCTCGGCCAGCACCACCATGCCGTTGCCCAGCACCAGCATGGTCACGCCCATCACCACCAGGTTGCGCCACTGCCGAAGGGTCGGGTTCGGCAGCTTCCAGAACAGGCGCAGAGCCGCGAACATCACCCCGCCGGCAATGATGAAGCGGCTGCCGGAGACCATCGTCAGCGGCAGCGCGCCGCCGTGGAGGGCCTTGGCGATGCCCAGGTAGGTCGAGCCCCAGACCACGTAGACCAGCAGCAATGCCAGCGCGACAAGGCCGCCCCGGGGGGCAGCCGCAGACGAAGAAGGGGGAGCCGACATGAAACACCAGGGAGCCGGGGGAAGGCGGATTCTAGGACGTTTTGAGTATGGTCCGTGACCCCATACGGTGGCACGCTGTCATCCATCCATGCACCCTGCTCTGGTCTGCTACCCCGTGTTGACGGCTGATGCAGTACCAAGAGGGCTGCCGGCCGCGCCGCCCCAAGGCCGGGCGCCGTTTTCCCTGCGCACGGACGCGCCGCATCGAGGATTCCCACCCAGATGAGCACCACGTCCCAACCTGCCGTACCCGCGAACGACCGCGCCGCCCTGCGGCGGTCGATCTCCAACACCCTCAAAGGCTCCGCCGGCAACCTGGTGGAATGGTATGACGTCTACGTGTACTCGGTGTTCGCCGTGTACTTCGAATCGCAGTTCTTCTCGCCGGACGACAAGAACTCCACCATGTACGTATGGGCGATCTTCGCCGCAACGTTCCTGATGCGCCCGATCGGCGCCTGGTTCTTCGGCCGCTTCGCCGACCGCCACGGCCGCCGCCTGGCGCTGACCGTCTCGGTCACGTTGATGGCGCTGTGCTCGTTCCTCATCGCCATCACCCCCACCGCCGCCAGCATCGGCATCTGGGCTGCAGTGATCCTGCTGTTCGCGCGTCTGCTGCAGGGCTTCGCCACCGGTGGCGAGTACGGTGCCAGCGCCACCTACATGTCCGAGGCCGCCATTCCCGGCCGCCGCGGCTTCCTGTCCTCCTTCCACTACGTCACCCTGGTCGGCGGCCATGTGCTGGCCCAGCTGACCCTGCTGCTGATGCTGACCTTCTGGGGCAAGCCGGAAATCTCCGAATGGGGCTGGCGCATCGCCTTCGGTATCGGCGGCATCGCCGCGGTGGTGGTGTTCTGGCTGCGCCGGGGCATGGACGAGTCGCTGTCGGAGTCGTCCATCGAGGCCGCGCGCGAGGGCAAGGCACAGAAGTCCGGTTCGATGTACGAACTGTTCGTGCACCAGTGGCGTCCGCTGCTGCTGTGCTTCCTGATCACCGCCGGTGGCACCGTGGCCTTCTACACCTACTCGGTGAACGGCCCGAAGATGATCCAGAGCGCCTTCGCGGGCAACGACCCGATGACCGGCACCCTGATCAACCTGGGCGTGCTGGCGTTCCTGATGGTGCTGCAGCCGGTCGGCGGCTGGCTGTCGGACATCATCGGCCGCAAGACCCTGCTGGTGTTCTTCGGCGTCGGTGGCGTGCTGTACAGCTGGTACCTGATCACCCAGCTGCCGCACCAGCATGACGCCACCCTGGCGTTCCTGACCCTGGCGATGGCCTTCGTCATCCTCACCGGCTACACCTCCATCAACGCGGTGGTGAAGGCCGAGCTGTTCCCCACCCACGTGCGTGCACTGGGCGTGGGCCTGGGCTATGCGCTGGCCAACTCGCTGTTCGGCGGCACCGCCCCGCTGCTGTACCAGGGCGCGCTGAAGACCGGCCACGTCGACTGGTTCGCCATCTACGTGACCGCCACGATCGCGGTATCGTTGGTGGTCTATGTGTTCTTCCTCACCAACAAGGGCCCGAACTGGCTCGACGGCACCCGCAAGTAGGCGCGTTGCCCTGATCGCGGCCACCGGTGCACTGCCGGTGGCCGCTGCGTCTCCCGCCACGCCACTGATGTGGATGGTGGCGACGCTGGCCGCAGCCACGGCACTGGCCTGGCTGCTGCGTCGTCCCAACGCACAGGCCGCGTGGCCGCGCATCGGCTTCGGGGTCGCCCTGCTGGTGTTCTGCGGCGCGCTGGCGCTGCAGCTGGCGGTGGACCTGGGCAGCGGCCACAGCTCGCTGCAACTGCGCCTGCATCGCGGCATCAATGCAGGATCACCGGTTGGCCTGCGTACGATGGTGGCGTGCTATCTGGCAGCGCTCGTCGCCAGTGGCTGGGGCGCGTGGAAGCTGCTGC